>JAUIJG010000097.1 GCA_030431355.1 bacterium | reverse complement strand
TTGGAGCATGTGGAAGGAAAGGGGCTGGAAGCTAAATCTCAGATTGAGCATCTGGAGCAGAAGATTGCTGATTTGAAGCGAAGGAAGCTGGAGAACCTGGAGCGCATTAGAGAGCTGGAGGACCATGATCATTCCAGTATTTGTCCACTCTGTTCCGCCCCCATAGTCGATCGCTCTAAGGTTATCGGGAGATATCGAACCCAGATTGAAGGATTTGAGCAGGAGGCCCTGGAGACCGCTGAAGAGATTAAAAGTGTAGAAGAGAATCGGGCCGAACTCAGAAATGAGTACAAGAGACTGAGAAAACTCCTGGAAGGGAGAAAGGAGCTGGATAAGCAGATTGGTCAGTTCAATGAGCGCTCCAGCTCTGTGGAGAGAGCTCGTTCCAATTTTGCCAACCTTGAAAAAGAGCTGGCCGAACTGAATCGTCGTCTGGAAGCCGGTGACTATGCCCAGGTTGATAGAGAGAGTCTGGTGAACGTAAAAGCTGAAGTCCACAAGCTGGACTTTGACCCGGTTATTCATGCCAATCTGCAGTCCCAGATTCGTATGAAGCGTCATGTTGAGTCGCGGAAGCAGAGCCTGGATAAAGATCTGGCTGAACTGGAGAAGGTAAAGGAGCGTCTGCCTCAGTTCAAAGAAAAGGTCTCTCAACTCATGGATCAGCTTGATACCGAGTCTTACGGTGCGGCAGAGAGGCAAGCTTTGAAAGAGTTAGGCAAGAAGCTGGAAGGTTTGAACTATGATCGAGAGTCGCATATGCAGCTCAAAAAAGAGCTTGCCGAGCTTCTACCTTTTGCCGAGCAACTGAATGAGCTTGCCCGGGCCAAGGAAGAGAAGCCTGAACTTGTCAAAGGAATAGAAGAAGTCAACGCCAAGATTGAGAGGGCGGAAAAGAGAATCGCAGACCTTGAAGCTGAGAGTCGAGGGTTTGATGAAGAGGCGAAGAAGGTTCCTGAACTGGAGACCGAGCTGAAGGAGTTGGAAGGAGAGATTAAACAACTGTCTTCTGCTAGGGAGGAGAGTTCCCGGACTGTTGCCGTGCTCGAAAGTCAAAGAGAAGAAGCTCTCAAGAGTATTTCCGGATTGAAAGAGAAGGCAGAAGAGCTTGGGCATTTACGCCAGGAGAAAGAGGATTATGCTCTTTTATCGGAAGCCTTCGGTAAGAAAGGTATTCAAGCCATCATTATTGAGAACGCCATTCCTGAGATTGAGTCTGAAGCCAACCGGATTCTTTCTAGATTGACGGACAACAAGATGCACATAGCGCTTGTTACTCAACATAAAACTAAATCCGGTAGCATCACCGAAACCCTTGATATCCTCATCGGTGATGAGGTCGGCACCAGGAGTTATGAACTCTACAGTGGTGGTGAAGCCTTCAAAGTAAACTTTTCAATTCGGATTGCTCTATCCAGGCTTCTGGCCCGGAGAGCCGGGGCACGTCTTGAGACTCTTATTATCGATGAGGGCTTCGGTTCCCAGGATGATCGAAGCAGAGAACGCCTGGTTAGAGCGATTAGAGCGATTCAGTCTGATTTTTCCAGAATCCTTGTTATCACTCATTTTTCGGATGTCCAGGAGATGTTTCCCACCCAGATTCAGGTGACCAAAGAAGAAGGCGTATCCAGGCTGCAAATAGTCTCTTGATTCTGACGGGAATATTTTTAACAATCTTTTGTTTTTTTCAAATACAGGCTGCTCACAGGGTCCAGGCATCAGGTCGCTCCATGCCTTTTGTCAGGGAAATTTTTTCGTTTAATTTCGATATACTAAAAACGGTAGAAGCGTGGTCATGTAACTCTCCGGAATCTCTTCAACCAGGTTTCCTCATCGCTGACAAATTTTGCCCGGTGGAGATAGCAAAATGATGGACCCCGGAAAAATTGATTTTGGCTCTTATGCTGCCCTGGCAGAACATATCGGAGCCGTTGCATGGAAATATGATTGTCTTAGCCAGAAACTGGTGAGTGTCTCTGGTTCAGCCCGGAGGATACTTGGTCATTCACCTGCGGCCTTGCGAAAAGGAGAGCCCGATCTTTTAAGAGAAGTCTTTCAGAATGACGCTTCATTTCTTGATAGCTTAAGAGCATTGAGTCCGGGAGAACAAAAGGTAGTTAAGCATCTACATAGTGATGACAGGCAGATGGTATCACTTGTCTTATGTAGTTCTGCTCCCGAGAATGGTTGTTTAATTGGTGTCACGCAAAGATGCTCTGATTTCTCTAGGGCTTTGTCAGGCTCTTCGAAAATAGCAGTATCAAAGGCTGGTCAATTTTTTATGGAGCTTCTTTGCTCCCTGGAGGGGTCGGAACTTAGTCAGTGGAGCGTGATAAAAGAAGTTCAGGAGAAATTTGTTGCCGACCTGAATGCCGAGCAGTCCGATGTCTGGTTGCCGGATTTAAGAGATGGCTACTTGCGGACCGAGAGATCTTGCCGGTTACGAGTGCCGGGTAGATTTTCGAATTCATCCGATTCCGAGCCCCTGGAATTGAAAAAAGGCCAGGGTCTTGCCGGCAAAGCATGGAAGACGATGAAACCTTCAATCGAGAGCAACCTCAGCACGCGGACCCGTTTGAGGCGCTTCAAGGAGTTTGATACCAGGGGAATTAATACAGCCCTGGAATTGCCTCTTCGTTTTGATAGCGGTCTCACTGTGGTTCTGGAAATTCTCGGTACTTCCACTCGGGAATTTTTAGTCTGGAGCCTGGAAGAGTTGCACTGGTTGACTGAAGTTCTGGCTGCCTTTGTATCGCTTCTGCCAATATCCGGTTACAGATATAACTTCAATGAAGAAGCTAGAGAGCTTATCGATGCATCTCCCATGATGATCTGGCTTAAGGATAGTCAGGGTAAAGTTCTAGCTGTCAATTCAGAGGTGGAAAGAAAGTTATCTCTTCCATACCAGTATCTGGTCGGCAGGAATACTGTGGATATCCATCGTGGTTTCGGCGATCGATACAGAAAAGGTGATTGGAAAGTTCTCAGTTCCGGGGAAGCAACTCGCGGATTCATAGAAAAGTATGTTGCCCCCGGTGGGGAGAGTTTCTGGATTAGAGTCGACAAAGTGCCTCTGGGATACTCGGGTAAGAGCCCGGTGGGAGAGGCCGATAGAATCGCTGTCTTTTGCTCTGATCTCCTTCCTGTCGATGAGGAGAGTAAGAATGAGCAGTCTCTTCAAGCTGAGATGGAGGAGCAATTCCTCTATCAATCCGAGGAGTTGGCTGAGACCAATATCTTTTTCGATCTTTCCAGGGAAAAACTTTGTATAGCTGATAAGAATGGATACTTTCGTCGAGTCAATCCTGCCTGGTCTGATTCTCTGGGCTATACCCAGGAAGAACTTTTGGCTCAGCCCTATCTATCCTTTGTCCATCCGGACGATCGTGCCGATACTATCAATATCGCGGACGAGCTGGAGAGCACGGGCCGGATAAAGGATTTTGAAAACCGATATATCGGAAAGGATGGAAAAGTTAGATGGTTCCGATGGAGTGCCACCGCTTTTGATGATGTGGTTTATGGTGTCGCTTATGATATCACCGATAAGAAATTGGCAGAACAGCAGCTTGAATCTTTGAACGAGCGCTACTCGCGTATTGCCGCCCTGGTGCCGGGAGTAATCTACCAGTTTCTCTATAAGCCTGATGGATCGATGTCCTTCCCTTATATAAGCGAAGGTTGCAAGGACCTTTTCGGTTACGATTTTGAAGCCATTCAGGAGAATGGTCAACTTATCTTTGATTCTTTGCACCCGGACGACTTACCAATTGTGATGCGCCTCATTGATGAATCGGTTTCCGGTGTCAGTGGCTTCAGATGTGAGACCAGGGTGGTAAGAGAAAATGGCAGGATTACCCACGTTCAAGCCTCTTCCTCTCCAACGGTCCAGGAGGACGGATCGCTCTTGTACTACGGTCTTATGATGGATATCACCGACTTGAAGGAGGCCCAGGAAAAGAATGAGAGTTTGACTCTGGACCTTGCCGGTCGAATAGAGAGCTTGGAGAAAGCGAATAAAGAGCTTGAAAACATGACAGGTAAGCTTGAGCAGGCTTATGATCAGGCTCTTGAAGTTTCAAAACTTAAGTCTGAATTCGTGGCAAATATTTCTCACGAGATCCGTACTCCTATAAGCGCTGTTATCGGCTTGTCTGAGCTGTTATTGGACTCCGAACTTGATCCTGATCAGAAAGACCATGCGGACAGTATCTTGAAGTCCGCCAAAACACTGCTGACCATAATTAACGATATTCTGGATTTCTCCAAGATAGAAGCAGGAAGACTTCAGATAGAGAAGATTGAATTCGACCTTGTCGCCCTGGTGGAAGGTGGGGCTGCTTTGTTCGCCCACGAAGCCTCTATCAAAGGGCTTCAGCTTTCGGTTTGGGCCGATCCTCGCCTACCTGCCACATTTGCCGGAGACCCGGTAAGATGCAGGCAGATTATGCTTAATCTTCTGAGCAATGCGATC
The DNA here is from genome assembly GCA_030431355.1 of bacterium. The sequence goes on along the minus strand of JAUIJG010000097.1, from coordinate 9,582 downwards.
AAGTTTACCGACCGCGGCGAGATCTCCCTGCGCGCTTATCCGGAATTTGATCAGGATGGTGATACTAACCTGGTGATCGAGGTTGAAGACGATGGGATAGGAATTTCCAAAGCTGCTCTGGGCAAGTTGTTTTCTCCTTTTGTGCAGGCTGATGGTTCCACCACCAGGCAGTTTGGCGGTACCGGTCTTGGTTTATCTATTAGCAAGAGATTGGCTGAACTTTTAGGAGGGTCCATCTCTCTTGATACCAGGGAAGGTGAGGGTTCCACATTTAGATTCAACTATCCCTGTGAGCTGGCTCTGGTTGAGAAGCAATCTCCAGAAACGCACTCTAAAAGGAAAGTGCTCTTATTTTCGGTTTCCGAACAGGAAAAATTTATCCTTCATTCCTATCTGGAATATGAAGGATATGAGGTTCTGGATGCAACCGGATATGGTGATCTGATCTATAAGCTCGATGACTATGCTTCCGAAGCTTCTTGCAAGGACTATCCGGTGGTGGTTATCTCCCTTACCGGAGACAAAATCGGTAATATAGGAGTAGTGGAGAAACTGCGCCATGGCCGGCGCTATCAGAACGTGTCGATTTTATGTCTGTATGACTATCGGAACAGAGCCGTCTCAACCAGGGCCCTTGAAGTTGGTGCCAACGGTTGTTTGATGATCCCCTTGAAGAAAGCGGAACTTTTAAGCCTTGTCTCCGGTGAGAGAAAAGGCAACGAACTTTCATATCATCGTGAACGCAGCCGAACAAGCCCGGATACGCTTTTAGATAGTCCCAGAGTGCTTGTGGTGGAAGACAATGTTCTGATGAGAAAGCTCGCCAAGAAGCAGCTTGAAAACCTGAATGTTACCGTTGAGCTTAGAAAAAACGGGCTGGAAGCACTGGATGCAGTGAAGAACAAAACTTTCGATCTTGTTTTGATGGATTGTCAGATGCCTGAACTTGATGGTTATGAAGCTACCCTTGAGATCAGGAAGTGGGAAAGCCAGATTGGAGGTCATGTGCCAATTGTCGCCATGACGGCCTTTGCCATGGAAGGGGATCGAGAAAATTGCCTGGCGGCAGGCATGGATGACTATCTCAAAAAGCCCGTCAGTCTGGATGATCTGCAGGCTGTGATTGCAAAGTGGTTGCCCGAGAGAGAACCGGAGAGAGAAGGAGCTCTTGTTTACCAGGAAGTTATGAATAGATCTGATACCCATGGCGCAGCCGATATTTTTGATGAAGAGCTGGTTGATTTTGAATTAATTAAGCAACACTATGGTAGTGATGTAAAGGATATTCTGGAGAGTTTCTGCGACGAAGTTTTGCGATTTTTGCCAAGGCTTGAGGCTGCTATTGAAAACCAGGAGTGGAAGGCCCTTGCCGCGGATGCCCATCAGTTTAAGGGTCTTGTTTCGGTTCTGTGTCTTGAGAATCTGGAGCAGACCATGAATGATTTTCAGAATCAGGCCAAATCCGGTCACGATGCCGAAGTGAAAGGCACTTTCTTGAAACTTAAAACCCATATAAGCTCTGTCGTTAAGTATATAAACCGGGCTCTTGAATCGGAAAAACTTTGAAAGAAAGTCTATAATTTAACTCTTCGAAGGCTACTCTTCCCCTGGGAAATTTTGAACTTTCACAAGGCGACCGGTCTCAGTGTTCAGAGTCATAATCTTACTATTCATTCTAGTCATCTTAGCCGTGCCAGTTTTCTTCTGGTGGTTTGCTCATTCCAGTCTGCCCCAATATGAGGGGATAGTCAGGCAACCACAACTGTTCAAAGAAGTGGAAATGCTTGGTGATTGGCGTGACGTTCCCTATATCAAAGCTCTTTCCGAACCGGATATGTACCGAGCCCAGGGCTACTGGACCGCCTCCAGACGTCTGTTTCATCTGGATATGCTCCGCCGAATTTCGAGCGGGACGCTCTCCAGTGTCTACGGAAGCAAGTGTCTGGCCCAGGATAAGTTGGTGAGGCAACTAGGATTCAGTCGCCTGGCAGGCAAAGAGCTGAAAGAGATGTCCACCGAGGCAAGAAAGTGCCTGGAGGAGTACAGCGCCGGAATCAACGGTTTTCTCAACGCAGAAGACTACAAGAATCCGCTGGAATGCAGTCTTCTATTCTACAAGCCGGAGAACTGGAGACCGGTGGATACTATTTGCCTGATGAAATACCTGGAATACCTCACAAACGAGTCCTGGAGTCTCGATGATTTGAGGCAGAAGGTAGTCGACAAGGCTGGCTCGGACCTGGCATCCGAGCTGTTTGAGCAAAAATTGGTGAAGTCCGCATCTTTGAATCCGCAGCGGAAAGACGATGCAAAAGTCAAAATCGCTTCCGGAGACGTGGAAGAATTGGTGTCAAATATGGTGCAGTCCATGCGCCTGGGAGTGATGTCCACACCTGGTGCTGGTAGCAACGGTTGGGTCATATCCGGTTCTAAGACAGACAGTCAGGGAAGCATTCTGGCTTTTGACCGGCATTCCAAGTTTATGGACCCGAATCTCTGGTATGTGGTCTCCATGAGTTGCCCGAAGTTGAAGCTTTCAGGGGTAACCATTCCTGGTGTACCGGGAATTTTGTATGGTCGAAACGATAAGATTGCCTGGGGCGCAACCGCGTACAAGGTTGACGATCAGGATCTTTACGTTGAGCAATTCTCCCCGGAGTTTCCTGATAAATACCGGTCTCCCGATGGCTGGGACAAAGTGAAGACGGTTATAGAAGAGATCCCCAGCCGAGATCTGCTCCAGTTCAATAAAGAGAACTATCGATTTAAGGTGCAAGTAACCAAGCATGGTCCGATTCTTTTATCGAGCGGCAACAATGCGGTCAGCTTGAAGTGGATCGGTGAAGATCAGAAGAGACCTTCCTTCGAAACTTACTACAGAATAAATCGCGCTAAGAGTTGGCAGGACTTCCGGGACTGTCTGAAAGAGTACCAGGGTACCGCTCAGACTTTTCTGTTTGCCGACAAAGACGGCTCTATCGGCCTGCAGGTTGCAGGCGCCATTCCAGTAAGGCAGGTGTCTGGCCTGTCTAGCAAATACAAAGCCGGTCAACTCATGCCGGGATGGACCGGACAATCTGATTGGACTGGGTATGCTCCTTTTGAAGAGTTGCCATCGGTATTCAATCCCGAAGAAGGATTTTTGGTAGCCAGCTCCAAGAAGTTCAAGGGAGAAAGTCTTGAGAGCAGTCCCTATCCGGTTAACCGGGTGGTGAACGCGCTCAATGCCCAGATGAACTCAAGCCGCAAAGTCGGATTGCCGGATATGGCTAATTTGCAAGGAGATGAATACGGCGCTATTCATAATCTGGTTAAGAAGACGATTCTAGAGTGTGCCGCCAAAAATGAAGTGGTTGATCAGTTTCAGTTGTCCGGTATCAAAGCTCTGGAAAATTGGTCCGGTGAGCTGTCTTCCAACAGCACCGCCGCTTCTTTATATGAATCGTTTTTGAGAACCATGACTCGCAGGATTCTTGTTCCTAAAATCGGCGACGCTCTTACCCGGCAGTACATGAGCCGATGGCCGCGCTGGACTCGGTTTGCGGAAAAAGTGCTTAAAGAGCGAGGTGAAGACTGGCTGCCTCCCGAAGAGAGAACTTTCGACACATTTGTTCTGACAACCTTTTCCCAGGCGATTGCCGATGTTAGACTGGCATCCGAATCCGATGATCCGAAGCAATGGCGCTGGGGAGATCTTCATAAGGCTACTTTCCAGAATCTTATTTTTCATGGATTGGGTAGCCTGGAAAAAGACTTTCTCGGTGTCATATTGAATCCACCTGATACTGCGGTGGGAGGAGACGGTGATACCGTGAACGCCTGTAACCTTGCTCCTTATGAAAGAAGAGACAAGTTTGGATGTGTTCTTGGACCGACAACCAGAGTCCTGATAGATATGGCAGATTCGGACAAATACTACGAGACTCAGCCATTGGGTCAGTCCGGTCACCTCTTTTCTCAGTATCGTATGGATCAGTTAGACTCATGGCTTAAGAAAAAACCTTTACTGGTGCCATTTTCGGATAAAGAGGCCATGAGACAGCAGCGCAGCAAAGTTGTTTTAACACCTTAGTTCCGCTGGAGAGATTTCGGATTCTGTCGAATCGCTCCCAATCTGACGAAATTGATCCATCCACAGGACAGGTAGAAACCATATGAAGACCAAGACGAAACCGGGTAAAAAAGAGGTGGCTGATGTGACTTTGAAAAGAGTACTGGTGGCCGATAAGCTCAGCGACAAAGGTATTGAAATTTTGTCCCAGGGTCTGGATGTTGAATATGACCCGGAGATAAGCCACGAAAAGTTAGTAGAGACAATCTCTGAGTATGATGCTCTTTTAGTGCGCAGTCGCTGTAAGGTTCCTCGGGAAGTTGTCGAGGCCGGCAACAGATTGAAGGTTATCGGTAGAGCCGGAGTCGGTGTCGATAATATCGACTTGAAGGCCGCTTCTGAGAAGGGCATTTTGGTGCTCAATTCTCCGGAAGGTAATACCGCATCCGCGGCTGAGCATACTATCGCTCTGATGATGTCTTTATCGCGCAACATCGCGCCTGCGGATCAGTCGATGAAAGCTGGAAAGTGGGAGCGAAGCAAGTTCACCGGTGTCGAGCTGTTCAATAAAACTCTTGGAGTAATAGGGCTCGGTAAAATTGGAAAGAGGGTTGCCCAGACAGCTCTCAGTCTCGGTATGAGAGTGATCGTCTATGATCCTTTTATTAGTGCCGAACGCGCCAAAGAGATGAATTTTGAGTCTGTTCCCCTGGAGGAGATCTGGAGAAGGGCTGATTTTATAACCATTCACACTCCCAAGACAGCCCAGACCACGAATCTGATTTCCGGAACCGTTCTTTCTCGCATCAAGGAAGGAGTGCGTATCATCAACGCCTCTCGCGGTGGTATCATCGATGAAGCCGCCCTCGCCAGAGCCATAAAGGAAGGGCGCGTAGCCGGAGCCGCTCTCGATGTATTCGAACCTGAACCTCCTCAGGATTCTCCGCTTGCTGAGTTGGGTGACAAAGTCGTATTAACGCCTCACCTGGGTGCTTCCACCAAAGAAGCTCAATTGAACGTAGCCATCGACCTTGCCGAACAGATCAGAGAGTATTTGTTGGATGGCGTGGCTCGGAGCCCTGTCAATCTGCCCTTCATGAAACCCCATATCCTCAAGCAGCTCGGTAAGTATCTGGGTCTGGCCGAAGCCATGGGAGCCATTGCCGGTGAGATCTGTGACGGCACGGTCAAAGAGGTTGAGGTTGTGTGTTACGGCGGACTGGCCGAGAAAGACTCTGAACCGTTAGTAGTGGCAGCCTTGAAAGGACTGTTCAACGGCAAGGTTGAAGGTGTCAGTTTTGTGAATGCCCAAATTCTAGCTAAGAATAGAGGAATACATGTAAGAGAGAGCAAGTTCGAAGAGTCCGGCCAGCACCACGACGAGCTGACGGTTATTGTTTCCACGGAAGTTGGAACCACCGCTGTCAGTGGCACGATCCTGGCCCATGATGAACCGTTGATCACCAAGATTAAAGACCATCCCATCAACTTGACTCCGGCTAAGTACATGCTTTTCACCAGTCATACCGACCAGCCTGGAATGGTGGCCAAGGTCGCGACCATATTGGGTCAACAAGATATAAACATCAGCACCATGGGTGTCGGTCGTCTGGGAGTGCGCAAGGATGCCGTTATGGTTATGACCCTGGATGATCCCATCTCCCGGGAAGTGGTCAGTATGCTTACCGAGCAAGACGGAGTGTACTCAGCCGACTTTGTTTCCCTGGAGGATATGTCATCCCAGTTGATCTGAATTGACTGAGAGAGTTGGAATCATGAGCCCTATTTTCAGGAAGCGTCACCGGAAATCTTTGTCAGATTGCCTGCTTGTGTCTCCTGTTATCACTTTTGGGCTCATGTTCTCACTCCTCATTCTTTTGGGGGTGCCGAGCCAGGCTTTAGCGCAGTTGAGTGAGTCCGAAATGACTCCCCTGAATCGTCTCAATCCGATCCAATTCGGTCGCCCGGATATGGATCCCATTAAGCTGAAGAGAAAAGCTAAGCCTACTATGGCTGATATTTTCCCGCATAGGGATTTGGGCGGTGCTCCGATACAGCCAATATTTCTGGGTAATATAAAAATCCCCGGTCTCAGTCCGGCGGCAATGCACTCCCTGGGTATGAACTACTATTGTGTGGTCAATAACACCAGCTATGAGAGCTTTTCTGATGCCTATCGTTGGAATCGCCTTAATGGAAAAGCCAATTTCGTAACTGCCGACAGCCTCATGCATCCATATTTTGCATTCAAGAACGGTATTCTTGGTAGTGTCATTGAAGATCACCTTTATTCGGATCTCTACCATCTTCTCAATGCCACCATCGAGGCAACCATAGAAGATTATAAGCAAGCTGAGGACTCTGAAGTGAAAGATGACCTTCAGCGAAATCTAGCCTATTTGACCGTGGGTCTAAGGCTGCTTGATCCCAATGGGAAACTACCGGACATCGGTGGTGCCGACAAGCTTGCCGAGGTTGATTACAAGTCCTGTCGCAGGGGTATTCGCGCCAAATCTGTAATCTTCAACCAGAACGTGGATTTCTCCTACTGCACACCCTGGGGTTGGTATGCCAACTCCGACAAGGTGTCTCGCTTCTATCAGAGTTACCAGTGGCTCTCTAAAGTCTACTTCCCCTTCCGCAATGTGACTGTCAACACTCTGTCCGGCGGCGGCAATAGTTTTCGTCGGGCGGTTCTACTATACCGCAGCCTTACTCTTGCAAAGGTGGGCCAGTCGCAAGCTATTCTTCTCTGGAACAGGGTCGGTAACGGCTTTGCCTTATGCGGCATGGATGCTTATTACAGGATACATACGATTCTGCCCCCTGATCTATCATCCGTTTTAGACCGCTCCCGGGGCAGTTTCACTCGCTTACTGGATATTGTTTCGCAGCCATATGCTCGCACCAAGTTGATGCTAAAAATCAGAAAGCAGAGACCTGTTCAACTTGGTTCTACTTCGATTTTTGAAATCGGCAGTGGTGGCAAGGCGCCGGAAGATCTGGAGGTGTTTCGATTCTTTCCCTTGATACAACCCTCTGAGTCTAACTGGCTGCGTCATGTAGGCCATGAGTTCAAAACTGAGACCGATGAGCCTACTCCTACCCCGCTATCCTTGCTTACCCTTCATGGTCATGGCGCGGCCAGGGCAACCAATCTTCTCTCGCTTCAGATGGAGAGTCTCGATAGTCGCCTTCTCACTGCTGTTCCACGCCTGGAGCGTATTATCTCCATCGCCAAAGGAGGAAAGGAGCAAAGTGAGGCGGACAGGCGCTGGAGTGTGATCACTCAGCTTTTTCATCCCTATCCGGATGAAGTACAGGTGGCTTTGCGCACCAATCACTGGTACTCCAGGCAACTTGAATCAGCCATGGGGGCCTGGGTGGATAGTTATACCGCCTACAATCCTATTTCAAAAGCGAAGACCAGTGGCGCAGGTAAAAAGGGAGCCGTCCTCAAGGAGTCTACTAGAGGTTCTGGAGCCGCCACTGGAAAAGCCTCCGGCTCTAACAGCGCAGCTGCGGGTCAAAATGCCGCTCCTCAGCGGCTTTCTCGTTTTCACTATCTGGATCCGCGTCCTATGATTTACCACCTTATGGCAAGAGATCTTGAGGATCTGGAGAAGTCTCTTGTTGATCTGGCTATTTTTCCTGCAAGATATAAAAAACGCCTTGAGGACTTCAAGCGATTGTACGCACGTATGGAGTCCATAGCAAAGCGAGAGATAGCAGGCGAACCTATAATGAAGCAGGATTTTAGTCTTCTCGCCAATATAGATCTTCTGCTTGACCAGGTAGATTCGCCCTTGCCTGCTTCGATATATTTCAACATCGGCCAGGCCTATGGAACGCAAAGAAAAGAAGGTGAAGGGGAAGGTGCCACCATAGGTATAGGCAGGGCCGGACGACTGTATGTGGTTTGTAATACCACCCAGGGTGCCACTCTTGGACGAGGAGCAGTCTATACTCTTTACGAATTGGCCGGCGGACCTTATCCTCTAAAACACTGGAATCGAAAGCTGGAGTTTGATCTTGTTCGTCCACCGATCTGGGCTCGTCCCTATGATTTCATGCAATCTAAAACACCAACTAAAACAGAGTAGGACTCACTAAAATAAGCTCCGACTAATTAAGATTGCTTTACCGATTAGTTACTGGCTGCTCGGGCAGGACCCTCTAAAACTCTTATGTATACTGGCGTTTGCTAAATGTATATCTTGCGGGGCCAGTTTCTTAGGGCGATGTAATTTTGTTTTATTACAACTGAATTTGGCACCGGAAAGGTCGAATGGATAAGGCTTATGCAGGAACTGTCTTGAATTCGCTGTTCCTTTGGACCTTTATATGTAATAGGATCTTGGAGGTGTCAGAGTCCCTGGGGGCTCTGTCTTTTTGTAAGTGTCGATAAGTAGTCGATTAATTAGATGTACGCTCCTGATTCCAAAAGCGACGAATTTTATTACACTGTCCTTGACGGTGCTCCACAGGTGGTGCCTCAGGAGATTGATGCCGGCGCCAAGAAATTAGAGCCTCCAAGCATCATCGACATAAATTTAGCAAGAGAAGCAAGGGTCTCTTCCGCCAGGCAAGCTTCTCAAAGTAGTTTCAATCAAGCTGCCAAAAATTTAGCCGGAGCCATTACTGTTTGGGAAACCCCCTACAACCGGCCAGATTACAAATCAAAAGAGCACATCGATTTTACCAAGTCCGCTTTTCAGCACATACAGCAAGGTCGTGTGGAACATGCTGAAAAATTATTGCTGCGTGCCCACAAACTAATCAAGAACTCCCGCCCCAGGGATCTTGGTGCTCTGATTAAGAGTGTGGAGAACCTTGCCTGGGTTTTCTTCTCCTCCAGAAAGTACCAGGCGGCCGAGCCCTATGCCGTAGAACTGGTTAGTTATCGAATTCGAGAACATGAGCCGGCGGATCCTCAGTTTGTCATCGCCGTGGACCAGCTTGCCGAGATATACACAAAGACAGGCCGCCAGAAGGATTGCAATGCGCTCTACAAATTTTTGCTGGCCATGCAAACCGATCATTATGGCAGGCAAAATACGGCCATTTGCCCCACTCTCCGAAAACTGGCAGGAATTTATTTGGAGGAAGGCCGTCTTGTGGCTGCTGAAGCCTATCTTCTTCGTATTCTGCACATATTCGAGCCTGTTTATGGACGCTCTTCCCTGGAAGTAAGCACTCTTTTAGAACAGCTCTCCGAAGTCTACAGAATGCAGCAGCGTTTTGACAAAGCTGCTGAGATGTTGGAGCGGCTCCTGCATGTGCTTGAGTCAATTCATGGGGAGAATGCCATAGCCGTAGCCAGCTGTCTTCTGAAGCTGGCGGATCTGCTGAGCCAGGTCAATATGGTTTCGGAGGCTGAGCCTCTTTATCGTCGGGTGATTGCCATATACGAAGTTGCCTTCGGCAAAAAGACCGCGGAGATCTCGGTGAGTAGAAAGAGAACCGAAACCATGACTCGCCTTCCCGCCTATCAACCTTATCAGAGGAGCCAGTCCGAAACCCAGGCCCTG
>JAUIJG010000564.1 GCA_030431355.1 bacterium | reverse complement strand
TTCTATGAATGGTTCCTGGCCAAATATATCCTTTTCCCTTCAATATATAAGAAAACCTCCTGCGAGCAGGCGAAAAAGTTCTTCCAGAATGAGACGAATAAGATCCTTGCTCTAACCGAAGATCTCGCCGAAAGCGATGCTCAAAAGCGCGTGCTAATTCCCAGGCTGCGGGGACTAGAAGACAACTCTCGCTACTGGTCAGTGACCATGGCGCTGGAACATCTCGCTATCGTCGACTCAGGCATAGCAGCCGCCGTAAAAGATTTAACCGAAGGTGGTACCAATAAAAAGCCTGTCCTCATTCAAGATGTCAAACCAGACTCAAAGACAGAATTTCTAGAAGCCCGGGAGGCTTTCCAAAAGGCATCCGGCAACTTTATAGATTCAATTGATACAAAGGCTCTTGAAAAATATCCCAAAGCCACTTATCCCCATCCCTGGTTCGGACCACTCAATGCGAGAGAATGGTATATTCTTGCCGGTAGACATCAATCTGTCCACAGACAGCAAATAAAGAATATTCTGGAGCGTTTGAAGCACTGAAGCTCGAAATTCCAATCATCTCCGAACTTGACAAGCAGGTGGTCATCCTCTCCCTGGGAAGATTGGCTTCAGCCATCGGCACCGGTCTAACTATTTTCTATGCGCCAATCTTCTTCGTCAACGTAGCCGGCATCTCCGCTACCAGTGTTGGTATCGGAATAGGATGTGGAGGCTTCTTCGGTGTCATCGGAAGATTTCTCGGCGGCAGTCTGGCAGATTCGGAGCGGGTGGGACGCAGGGGCGGTCTTCTGATAGCATCATTCTTTCTTGCCCTGGGAGCGGCGTTCTTTGCCGCCACCGACCAGTTCTGGCAATTTCTCCTGGGTAATATTTTCACCGGTATTGGAATAGGTTTTTACTGGCCGGCAGCTGAGTCTTTCATCTCTGATGTTACCGATCCCAAAAACCTGAACGAAGCCTTTGCTCTTACAAGGATGGCGGATTATCTGGGTCTTGGATTAGGCGTGATCGCCGGTGGACTAATAATCGGCTTTCACTCCGCCTATCGAATCCTCTTTATTCTGGACGCTCTCTCCTATTTGCTCTTGTTCGCTTTCATCCTCAAAGGCATAAAAGAGACCCTTCCTGAAAAACAAGATCGCAAGAGCGGCATTATCTCCAATTGGACCGGCGCCTTCAAAGACGGCAAGCTAGTGCTTTTCGCGGTGCTCAATTTACTATTCACCAACAATATCCTGCAAATGAGTTCAACCCTGCCGCTCTATTTCTCAAACATGGTTCCCTCTAATGGAGCAAGCGGATTTCAACCTGGAATCGTCTCCACGATTTTTTCACTTTATATAGTCATGCTCTCCCTATTCGTCATGCCCATCGCAAGGATGATGAGCGCGAAAAGGAAAACGGACGTTTTGATAAGAGCCTGTCTTTTCTGGACAGTCGCCCAGGGAGTTATCGCCTACCTGGGTACTGGAGCACCGGCACCGGTGATGATTGCCATCCTGGCTGTGACCCTGGTAGCGGTGGCAAATTCACTCTATGGACCAGCGGCATCATCACTGGTGGTGGAGATTTCACCAAAAGATTCTCGAGCCACCTATCTTGCCATCAACTCACTTTGCTGGGGAATATCCGGCTCCATCGGACCGGCAGTGGGTTTAGCCGTTCTCGACAGAGGAGCTGGAGACGCTATTATCTATTGGGCCGTGCTTGCTGCCATCAATGTCTTGGCAGCCTTCGGGCTCTATACACTGGAGAAAATGATTCATAATTGACTATTGGTGCGGGGTCATTTATGATGCCAGATATTCGATGGGGATAGTCTCGTATATGCCGATGCTTCGAGCAACTTTCATCAGCTTGCTATCACTTGGAGCGCTCAGTGCGTTCTTCGCCTATTCCTATGAGGCTCAGGCCAAACCCACCCCAGAGAAAACTGTTGCCAAAACCATAGTGCTCAAAAAGCCGGACGCTAATCAACTGAAAGCTCTGGACGAATTGTTCGAACTCATAGACATGAATGAGAGTATAGAAAAGTCCTGGTATCGGGTGACCAGAAGCCTGAGAATAAAAACAATCCGGGAGAAGGTCAAAGAGCATTCAAAAAACAAAAAGCTCTCCAGGAAAGAGGTCTTTGATGAAGCCCTTCTCGATACGGAAGCAATGCTAAAGCGCTTCAGTACGGACTTTGAAGCGGACTACAAAGAGACGCTTCTAGCAATATACAGGCATGTCTATTCAAAATTTTATACGGCAGCCGATATGAAAGCATTGATTGCCTTCTACAAATCGGATGCTGGAAAGAAAGCGACTGCCAATGATTCAAAAATTGTAAAACAAAGCATGATCAAACTGATCAAGCAACTCCGACCCGAAGCGGAGAAATTGTTGGCGAAGAGGCTCCAGGCCATAGCGGGTGATGGTGGCGCAAACGGTGGCGCCCGAGAAGATATGGATGTGTTCGATGAAATCCTTGAATAGAAAAGTCACCTGTTTTTTAGTTGGTCTGCTCTTCCTGCTGCCGTTATCAAACGGGCAGGAAGCAAGGGGAGCAGGACCGGCAAAATCTACCGGTAGCTCAAAAAACAATGCC
>JAUIJG010000096.1 GCA_030431355.1 bacterium | reverse complement strand
CAAGACAGAGTAAGACACTGTAAAAATCAGATCTAATTTGAAAGAGTGAGGAGTTCGAAAGTTGACGGAAAGCAAAAACTACGCGTTTTTTCAGGGTGATTTTGTTGTCGAAGATGATGCCAAAATAAGCATCAAGACCCATGCTCTCCAGTATGGGACTGCGATTTTCGAGGGAATCAGAGCATACTGGAATGAAAGTCAGAACGAGCTCTTTGTCTTTCGCATGAAAGAGCATTACGAGAGAATGCTCGACAATATCAAGATTCTCCACATCGAATGCAAATATTCGGTAGACGAATTGTGCGACCTGACCATAGAACTTCTCAAGAAAAACGCACCTAAGACAGACACCTATGTCAGACCCTTCGCCTACAAAAGCACTCTCATGGTGGGACAGGGTTTGCATAACAACCCATCAGAAGTCGTCAGCTATACTGTCCCCTTCGGCGCTGATGTCAAGGCAGAAGACGGTCTCAAAGTTATGGTATCAAGTTGGAGAAGGGTGGACGATAACGCTATTCCTCCGAGAGCAAAAATTTCAGGGGCCTATGCCAACACAGCGCTTGCTAAAACCGATGCCTTCAACTTCGGCTTCGATGATTGCATAGTTCTTGATCAGAATGGTCATGTATCGGAAGGCTCCGCCATGAATCTCTATCTGGTTAAAAATGGTGAGCTGATAACAACTCCGAGCTATGAAAATATCCTCGTGGGCATCACCAGAAACACCATCGCCGAGTTTGCCGAAAAAGAATTCGGCATCACAGTTAAGAAGCGAAAGATTGACCGAAGCGAGCTTTATACAGCAGATGAGCTATTCTACTGCGGAACCGGTGCCCAGGTGGTACCAGTCGTTGAGGTAGACAAACGTAAGATCAATGACGGCACCATGGGTCCTATCACGAAGAAGATTCTAGATACCTACGAAGATATTACCCATGGTCACGCGGACTACATGGAAAAGTATGGACATTGGCTGACCCCGGTTTATGCTTCTGCCGGAAACAAAATCGGCGCCAGGTAGTCCTAATACAAAGTAGTAAGGACCGGAGAGAAACTTTCATTGTGATAAAGTCAAAATTTTTCCTGCTCACCCTCACGCTTCTATTTGTCACCATTATGGTCGGTCAAGATGCTTTTGCCCGGGCATTTAAGCCCAGCGACATCTACAAGCAATATTTGGCCAGGGTATATTACGCCCATGGACTTGAAGATGTGATTCCCTACTTTATTGAGAGAACGCGCATGAACATGCGCAGTATGACTAGCGAACAAGCCGATAAGCAGTTGAAGAAATTAAAGGGAAGCTACATTGGCAAGTTCACTGTCAAGAAAGAAGAGGTTGTGGGCGACATGGCTTTTATAGAAGCCAGCGGCTATGCCAAAGAATGGGGACAGGTTACTCCTGCCAAAGTCCGAGTAGAGATGTACAGAGAGAGCGGTGCCTGGAAGATCAAGCATCATTCATGGTCTGGAAAAGTGGCTCCGCCCAAAGGACAGATGGGTAAAAGGAAGTCCTACCGATAGGTCCTTTCAAAGAAATTTGGGCTAATTCACCCCATGAACCATGGGCACAAATCGAACTGGTATCAACTTTCTGGTACTAACTTTTGTACCTTGCCTGGTGATCTTAACAAGCCACTGTACATCACCCATTCCTACAGGCAACACCATTCTACCACCATCTTTTAGCTGATTCACCAGCTCCTCTGGTATCTCTTTCGGTGCGGCTGTAACGATAATCGCGTCAAATGGCGCATGCTCTTTCCAGCCTTTGTAACCATCACCCACCCTTACTTCAATGTTATCGATTCCCAGCGAGCTAAAAACACTCCTCGCCTTCTCGGCAAGGGGTTCCAGCAGCTCTATAGAATAGACTTTCTCAACCAGACGAGAAAGCACCGCCGCCTGGTAACCGGACCCGGTGCCAACCTCCAGGACTCGATCATCTTGCTTCAGGGCCAGAATTTCAGTCATATAGGCAACTATATACGGCTGGGAGATTGTCTGCTTCAAACCGATTGGCAAGGCCTCGTCCTGATAGCTTGAATCCCGAATGGACTCCGGCACGAACATATGCCTAGGAGTTTCACCGAGCGCTCGCAGGACGGACTCGCTTTTAATTCCCTTGCCTTTCAAATCGGCAAGGAGTTTGGAATTCTCGCTTTTATAAGTTGCAGGAATTGCGCCACCCTCATCAGCTTGTCTCCGCTTCTCCTGCGCACAGCCGCTGGAGCCGGTGGAAAGCAGTCCAAGCATGGTCATAGAACTAAGGACTTTTCTCCAGTTATCCGGAGAACTAATTCGATTCCATAAAGACATCTCGGCACTCTTTAGAAGAATCACTGGCTCCCCTTAAGTGTAGCAAAATGAGCCCGAGAAGACATTCCCGGGCTCATCATCGGTAAGCATCTAGAATTTAAGGTTTGCTTGCGATTCTCTTTCTATCGTTTGCGACAGCCGCTCTAATGTTGGTTATCACTTCCGGCATGATTCCTTTCAATTGCTTATCGACAATCATTTGTGGAACAAAAAGTCCCCCATCGATATGCTTTCCGTAGGTAACCAGGGTTCTTTTTCCACCATCAAGCGGTTTCAGAGACCAGAAACCGTCATTGCGCTTAAAGGCTCCACTGGCACGACTCCACTCCATTTCGTAAGGCTTTTCTTCGACAACATGGAGAACATAGTCGTATTTGACCAAACCACCCAAAGAAGCCACTTGAAACTCGATTTTTTTACGGTTGTCTTTCTGATCAACCAATCTGGCCTTCTTCAAGTTTGAAAATACCTGGGGCGCTTTGTTCAGATCAGTCAGATATGTCCATACATGGTCAGGGCTGGTATCAATAATGGCTCTGGTCACATGGAAATCTCGGTTGTTCAGTTTCTGCTTCTCGTGAAAAATTTTGCCGTCAGCCACTTTGGCATTGGTATTTATGGTGGCTATTCGCTCATAATCGGCTGAAATCGCCTGGGCGGGGGAGCTAGCCACAAAGGGGAGGACGCCGGTCATCGCAACGGCAAGAGCGATAATAAGGGGCTTTCTTTTAAATTCCATAGTTATTACCTGATATTGGGGTGCCAAAGAGAGCAAAAGCAGCTAGCTCTCACGGTTAATGCAGTACAAGGGAGTACAAAAATTTTGCTGAGCCTTCTTTCTAGTTAGGCATCTGAGAACAAAGGACGCGCTTGCTCCGAATCTGTTCCCGGAATAACTGGTTCGATTTACTCTTAATGTAGCCCAAATTTCTCGATACGCCGCCTGAGTACATCATTACGCCAGAGAGATGTCAAAATACTGCCGATAACTTATACAATGAATATCCTAAAGGGCTATAGTGTTTATCTATAGATGTAGATTTGAATCCAGGAGAAAGGTTGTCATGGGATACTTGCCGCCACTCGGAAAAATTCTTCTTACTTTAAGTGGATTGATCGTTTCGATTTCGATAACCGGTACTGCAATTGCTTCAGACTTCTCCAGGAATCCATTCTCAGAATCGGAGAGAGCCCTGGCCAGAACCAGAGCTTCTGCTGTCCTCTTGAATCAAACTCCGGCGAGCACCAACTCAAATCTATCCGGAGTCGTAATCGGCGCGCCCACGAGAATGAATACTTTTGATGACACTACAATTGGTGGCGGAGTATTTAACCCGGCGGCAAGCTTGGGTTATATCCCTTCTTATGGATATGGAATTAGTCGACCATTTTGGAACGGACGTGCCGGCTGGGGTGGTTGGGGAGGTCCCAGGGGATGGGGGATACAAGGTACTTCATTCGGTCTTGGTGCGGCAATCAATAACTTTGCTTTCGGTGGCTACGGCGGCTTTTCAAACCCTTATTACGGATACGGGTTTGGCGGCTATGGTGGTTATGGGGGTTATAACGGATGGAACTCCTGGGGATGGGGTCCGGACCCTGAGCTTGGAGAGATGGGCTCTTCTCCCATGGTATTCGACAACACTCCTTCGAAGTCGAGCGGCAACTACTACGCGCCTTCGACTCCTGACTCTAGTGCTTCCGGAAGCTATTATTCCAACACCGGTCCGTCCATCAGCATGCCTATCAAACCGTACACCACACCAAAAGACTATTGGGGACCATCGGGCAGCCCCTTGCCCAAGGACATAAATAAAGTACCCTGGTAAAACAGTTATTGACCTTCGCTTCCAGAATTGAGACTGGATAGCTGCTTCTCCATGGATGCCAGAGTCGGATCTTTTTTCTTCAAGACCCTCTTCCTCATCGCAATCGCGTCTTCTAGAGCGGACTTAGCCTGGTCTATTCGCCCTTGCTTTTTATAAACCCTGGCAAGCCAGGCTATCTCCTGGGAAATTCTTGGATCATTCTTGTTCAGGGAGTATCTGATATCGATTGCCCGGGAGAAATATCGAGCTGCTTCACCAAGTTTCTCTTGCTTAAAAGCGCATATTCCCAGGTTAAAGCAGGTATTTGCAATACCAGGATCCTTTGGATCTAATATGTCTTCCCGCATGGAAAGCGCAAGTACAAGATAGGACTCAGCGTCTTTCCATAGCTCCTGCTCCATACTAACTCCGGCAAGATTGTTGATGGATGAGGCCATCTCTTTGGAGCGGTTTCCATACCTCTTCGATTCTAATAAAGCTTTTTCAAAAAAGAGTTCAGCCTTTTTATAGTCTTTCCTCTTCATAGCCTGGCCGCCGGCATTCGTCAGTTCAATCCAGCGATGGTTGTATCCCTCGGCATAAACCTCATTAGTAGGGATAAGAGATAGCGCTAAGAAGAGGAGCAGAGTCACTCCGAAAAACTGTCTATTTGATATATGGTTGGCTGATTGCAGTTTTTTGGTCCCATCAGAACGATGGCACAAAGTTTACAGGATGTGCCTGTACGGCTTCAAGACCTGGAATCGGCGGAGGTGCAAGAATATTCCACTGAATCGAATCGAGAGTCTCGGCAATCAAAGAAGAAGTCTCTTCCACCAGTTCCGAAGGCATTGAAAAATGAATCTCATCAACCTTGAGTCCGTCGCATTTGGAATCTACAAAAAGGCTCACATGAGTTCTGTTCTGGTTTGTGTCTGACCAGAATACAAAAAGCACATTTTTGGAATTTATGGTCCGAACTTCCGAAGCGTCAATTTTGATCGGGATCATGGAAGCTATATCAGGCTCCATCTGGCATCTTACGGCAGCGGCGATGGGTCCAAGAACTTCAGCTATTGGAATCAAGCGTTCCGACTGGATGGACCCTGGACTGGAGACAAGTTTGAAAAACTCGTTAGCTAGATTGTCCGAAACACTAAATCCGCGATGCCAGAAATCCAGAGCTACTTCGCGGTTGTTCTTCCATCGAAATCTACGAAACACCTGACCGCAACAGGATATCTCTCCTGATAGCACCGGTGACTTGCGGCACTCTTCAAAGGCGGAGAGCCTTACAAAGCTTACGCTGTCCAAGATGTTGCCTGATTGTTTGCTGCTACAGTCGCAAAGGCTGGAAAAATTAAGGTCTCCCAGAGACGAATCTACCATTATCTATTACCTGATCTCTCGTGTTCAACGTCGCTAACAATGTTTCCTAAATTGATTCCCGCCATCAAAAGAGTTTCTTGTTTGGATAAGAGAAAGAAGCCCTTCAAACTGCTGAACCAACATCTCACGAACTCGCTGCCACTAACAACCGTAGAATCCCCACCTGAAAGGGTCAAATGAAAGCTAATTTAGAAATAGTCAAGAACTTAACTAGCTCTATAGCCTGTATTGATGGGAAATCGTACCGGTTTAGCCTGCTTTGGAGCGAAACAGTTCTCCATACTTGCTAGGCTGGAAATACCGTCAAATGTATAATCTTCATTAACTTCACAACCCGGCATCTTTTTAAATAGTCCTACAGATAATAGCTCCAAACTGAATATCAGCCATTTTTGCCGGGTGAAATAGTGGCAAGGAGCAATATAACTGAGTAACCGCTTCCATGACCAAGACCTATGAAAAGCCGCTTATAGACATTTTAAAGGCCCAGGGTCGGGACCCAAAGGACATTCAGAGAGTTCAGGAAGCTTACGATTTTGCCCACAAAGCCCATGACGGGCAGTTACGAAAGTCCGAAGATCCCTATATCATTCACCCGGCAGGAGTCGCGGAGATTCTCGCCGAGCTGGAGTCCGACGTTCCTACCCTCTGTGCCGCTTTGATGCACGATGTTCTGGAAGACTGCGATGTGACCGCCAAGGAGATGGAGAAAGCCTTCGGCTCGGATATTGTCAAAATCGTGGAAGGGGTCACCAAGTTAGGTAAATTCAGCTTCAGTTCAAAAGAAGAGAGACAGGCGGAAAATTTCAGAAAACTGATTGTTGCCATAGCCGAAGACTTCCGGGTAGTTCTGGTAAAGATGGCTGACCGCCTACACAATATGCGCACCTTGAAGCACATGCGCCCCCATAAGCAGGTCGAAATCGCCAAGGAGACCCTGGAAATTTATGCTCCCCTGGCCAATCGATTCGGACTCGGGGAGATGAAATGGGAGCTGGAAGATCTAGCGCTTAAGTATGTACATTCCGACGAATTTCAGAAGTTGCAGAAACTGGTTCGCAACTCCAGAGAAGAACGCGAAGAGCTAATTCAGGAAGTAATCTCCAAATTGGAAGAGGAGATCAAACACCGGGGAATAAACGCTCATATCTATGGACGTCCCAAACATCTCTTCGGCATTTGGCTGAAAATGAAGAAGCAGTCCAAGACTTTTGAAGAGCTGTATGACGTGCTCGGCATAAGAATTATCGTGGATTCTACCTCGGACAAAAACTTTTGTGAGATCGGAAAAGATCCGGACACCCAGAAGTGTTATGAAGTAATGGGCATTGTGCACGCGCTATTCACACCAATTCCAGGTCGGTTCAAAGACTACATAGCGATGCCAAAATTCAACAACTACCAGTCCCTTCACACAGCTGTAATCGGTCCCAAAGGCAAGCCTGTGGAAATTCAAATCCGAACTCGCCGGATGGATCATGTCGCCGAGTATGGTATCGCAGCGCACTGGAGATACAAAGAATCCGGCAACTCAGAAAAAGCTGACGACAGCGCCGACAAAAAACTGGCCTGGTTGAGACAGCTGGTGGATTGGCGGCAGGATCTGGCTGATGCCCAGGAGTATATGGAAGAGGTAAAGATCGATCTCTTCTCCGATCAAGTCTTTGTTTTCAGCCCCCGTGGGGACGTGATGGACCTTCCCACCGGCTCCACACCCATAGACTTTGCTTACAGAATACATACAGCGGTCGGGCACCGTTGCGCCGGAGCAAAAATAAACGATCGGATCATGCCACTTAATACGGTGCTCAAGAATGGAGACATTGTCGAAATCATAACGACAAAAGTACTCCAGCCCAAAATGGACTGGCTTAATTTTGCCAAGACCCATGGCGCGAAAAGCAAGATCAGGCAATGGTTCAAGAAACATCACCGGGATGAACATATTCAGCAGGGTCGACAAATGCTGGAAGCGGAACTCGGAAAACAAAGCCTCGATGACTTTCTTAAAAGTGATGAGCAAGTGCAGGACGTTGGTAAAAAGCTCAACCTGAGAAAACCCGATGATATCTTGGCGGCCATCGGGTATGGCGATATAACAGTCGCTCAAATCACTCATAAACTGAGAGAGTACGAGAAGCAGAAAGAGGTCGAGAAAAAAGGCTATGTACTGCCGACGCCTCAAGAAGTAAAACCGAAAGATGTCGGTGGACTGGGCGGTCTTTTGCATCATCTTGCCAAATGTTGCCAGCCCGTTCCGGGAGAAGAGATAGCCGGAGTTGTAACCAGAGGCAGTGGCATAGCGGTCCACAGAATTGATTGCGCCAACCTGCTCAAAGTAGACGAAGACCGGAGAATGTCCGTGGACTGGTCTTCTGAAAGAAGCACCAATTATCCGGCTTGCTTGAAAGTGGAATGCCTTGACCGGGTAGGGATAGCAGGAGACATTCTCAAGAAAGTTTCGGATAACAAAGTAAACTTGAAAGATCTGCGGGTCGAGACCAAAAAAGACCAGAAATCAGCCATCATCATGCTCATTTTGGAAGTAAACCACATCGAACAGCTAACCCAGGTATCCCGGGCGATTTCTCAGATTTCAGACGTGATCAGAGTGATAAGAAAAGACCACCATAAAAAGTCCGTTTCGAAAAATCGCTCCCAGAAGAACAATGTCACACCTATAAGAAACAAAAGGGCCCAGGCCGACGGCAAATGAAGGTTCTTCTTACCCTAGGGACTAAAAACCCAGGCAAGCTGGATGAGTACCGTGAGATGTCGAAAGACTTTCCCTGGCTGGAGCTGCGATTGGCTCCTTCCCAATTCGCACCGGAAGAGACCGGCTCTACATATATAGAGAATGCAGGAATTAAGGCCAGAGAGGCAGCAAATTTAAGTGGCCTGCCGGCATTTGCCGACGATTCCGGAATAGAGGTTGAAGCCCTGAAAGGGCAACCAGGATTGTATTCTGCCCGATACAGTGAAGGTTCTGATGCCCTGGGCCGCCGGAAACTCCTGAAAGAGATGGAGCCTTTCAAAACAGGAAGAGAAGCTCGATTTGTCTGCGCCATAGTGCTTTTCAAGCCCGGGGAGGATAAACCTTTATTCCAAACGGAAGAATACTGGAATGGCAGAATCAGCTCCGAAGAGAAAGGGCAAGGCGGGTTCGGTTTCGACCCTATTTTTCTTCCTGATGGAAAAGATGTTACAGCCGCTCAAATTTCTTCAAAAGAAAAAAATCTCCTTTCTCACCGGGGACAAGCCTGGAGGCAGACCTTGAAGTTTTTAGAGAAAAACTTCATCAATCAATGAGATAGAGGACATGTATTTCTCAGTTCACAAGAGATAAAGTGATTTCTTTCCTGGATGTTTCAAGACAAGATCCATCCAGAAATCGTAAAAGAAAGGAGCAGCTTAGCGTGACCGACTTTGTCGCTACCACATCCAATTCGTTCTCACCCCAGGGTGATTCCGACTGGCAAGATAAAGCCTACTCCCGACCGGATCTCCATGAAGCCGAGATCGACCTGAGTGGAGCTTTTGACTGGCTAATCTCCCCGGAGACCGAAGTTACAGTAGAGCCGGAAGAGTCCGTTAGAGAAAGGCGTCTTGACCTGTTAATCTGGCTGATGAATCTGGAGCTCAGATTGAGCCCTTATATCGAGCAGCATCAACAACCGGAACCTGCTTGATCTGAATCCTCTTGCAACGGGTGTCTGTAAAGTTCTCCCCTGATTTTGACAGCAACTCCGCTTGAACATAGCCTGTTCACAGCCCAGAAGCTAAAATGTCACAGTTCAGGTCAGCCGGGAATTCAAGAACTAATATGGCATACACCGATCTCAGAGAATTCATCGAAGTTCTTAAAAGCAATGACGACATTTATGTAGTTGACGCACCGGTCTCCTGCGATCTGGAGATTGCGGAGATCACCGACAGGGTAAGCAAATCCCAGGGGGCACAGAACAAAGCCCTTCTTTTTACCAACATTGAAGGCTATGACGTTCCGGTCTTGATCAACGCTTTCGGCTCAGAAAAACGCATTTGCCAGGCCCTTGAAGTGGACCACCTGGACGAGATTGCTGACCGCATTAGAAAGCTGATAAAACCGAAAGTGCCTGAGTCCCTTGTGGACAAACTCTCGATGCTACCTACCATTCTTGAGGTAGGGCGTTTCCCGCCTAAACTAAGTAGAGGCAACGCCCCCTGCCAAGAGGTAGTAATCACCGACCCGTCCGAGCCCATGCTCGACAAATTACCGATTCTAAAATGCTGGCCTGATGATGGTGGTCCTTTCGTCACCCTGGGAGTGGTAATCACCAGGGATCCAAAGACCAGCCATCGTAATCTCGGCGTCTACAGACTGCAAAAATATGACAATCAGACGACGGGTATGCACTGGCACAAACACCATGACGGAGCCCGCCACTTCGAGGAGAAACGTCGAGAATCAAAAGACGACAGCCAACCCCAGGAGCCACCGAATTTCGGCACATTTTTCGAAAAAGACGGCTATCAAAAGCCCGGCACCAGATTGGAAGTAGCTGTCGCTCTTGGTTGTGAACCGGCTGTCACCTATTCTGCTACTGCGCCGCTTCCTCCGGATATCGATGAATTGATTTTTGCAGGCTTCCTGAGACAGAGTCCGGTGAAGCTGACCAAGTGCAAGACTGTGGATCTAGAAGTTCCGGCAAACGCCGAGATCATAATAGAAGGATATGTGGAGCAGGAAGACCTGAGAACCGAGGGGCCTTTCGGCGACCACACCGGCTTCTACAGTCTTGCTGGAATTTTTCCTACTTTCCACGTCACCGCGGTCACCCACCGTAAAAATCCTATTTATCAAACCACCATCGTCGGCAAACCTCCCCAGGAGGATTGTTATCTGGGCAAAGCAACCGAAAGGGCTTTCCTGCCCATGGTTCAGATGTTAGTCCCCGAAATTGTGGACATGAACTTGCCCTGGGAAGGCGTTTTCCATAACTGTGTCATAGTCTCCATAGATAAGCGTTTCCCCGGTCATGCCAGAAAGGTTATGAGCGCCATCTGGGGGCTCGGACAGTTGATGTTTACGAAATTCGCCATCGTCGTGGATAAAGAGGTAGATGTTCAGAATCTCTCTGAAGTTGCCTTGAATGTCTTCGGGAACACTGATCCGAAGAGGGATATGATGTTCGTGGACGGTCCCCTGGATATACTTGACCATGCCTGCCCGATTTTAGGTTATGGTTCAAAAGTGGGAATCGATGCAACCAAAAAATGGGAAGCTGAAGGTTTTCATCGCCCCTGGCCGGATCCCATAGTGATGTCCACCGACATAAAATCGAAAGTTCAGTCAAAATGGTCGGAGTATGGCTTTTTTGAAAGAGCCCTTGAAACCCTTAAGTCTTAGGAGAGGGCGAGGAACTTGCTGATATCTAGCTTGCTTGGACCGGGGCCCGGGATTCCCCTGGCCGCTCTCATCGCTTTTTGCATATTCTTTTGCGGGCAATCGGTAAGCGGCAAGGACAGCTCCGCGGAATACGAAAAGGAGATGTCCCTGGCAGCCGGCAATTTCCAGAATGGCAATATTCAATCGGCTTTCGGCCACTGCAATCGGGCGCTAACCTTAAAACCGAACTCCACCGACGCTCTTCTCATAAGAGGATGGTTGCTGTTAAATGCTAACAAAGCGGAAAGAGCGATCGCCGAGTTCACTAAAGTCCTGAAGATAGATCCGAAAAACGTCAACGCCTACAAATCAAGAGGCCTTGTTTATAGACAGCTCAAAGAAGCAGATCTATCGACCAAAGACCTGGCCAAAGCGATGGAGCTTGATCCCCAGGACGTGGAAAGCAATTATCTCCATGGAATCAGCAACATTCTGGATGGCAATCACAGAAGAGCGCTATTGGATTTTAATAACGCCATCAAATTCGGCACCAACCATCCAAGACTAAATCACCTCTATTACTGGAGGGGAAGAACGAAACAAATGCTCGGGGATCACCAGGGAGCCGTTTTAGATCTGAGCAAATGCCGCGACCTCTCCCGATCAAACTTCAAAAATCAGCCCAAACCCGGTGAAAAATACAGATTGAGCCATCTAATGTTCAGGGTGGCGGTCTTTACTCAAAAGGCGGACTCAGTTTTTGGCGTGTTAGAGAGGGCTGCCAGCTACATGGAACTTGGTGATTATAAGAAAGCAGCAGAAGACTACACCAGCAGCATCAAGCACACCCCGGACGACGTTTTAATGTATGAGGAGAGGGGTGTAGCCTATCTTCTGGATGGGCAATATCAAAAGTCCCAGCTGGATTTCAATAAAGCGCTTCTAAATGGCTCTCACTCCACCGATCTTTATCTGAGAATGGCAGTCAATCAATTTTGTCGCGGCAATTACAAACGAGTACCATCAACCCTGAAAACCTGGTTCGCCAGGGAAGGATATGTCTCGGACTCATCTCCCCTGGCGATTGCGATTGCTTATACGTCTTATATTCGTTCGAAGCAGTTCAAAAAAGCCCACGAGTTTCTAGTGGAGGTAGGGGAAAAAATCCCGCGGAAAGAGAAGTGGCATGCGCGATGTTACCGTGTTTTCAAAAACAGCCTCTGCGGCTCCGACTTTCAAAAACTAGCCGCCGAGCCAGATTCTAAAAACTGGTCGAGGGTCCATACCCTGGCCGGACTCTTCTATTCCCTGACTAAAAATTCCAAAGAAGCGACAAAAGAGTTCGGAAAGGTCTTGAAAACCCCCGATAGAAAAGCGCTTGAGCTTGCCATAGCGAAGGCTGAATTGCAGCGCACTAAATAGATAAGAGCTTCCGACCCTGCATGAGGCATGGGACATTTTATTAAATCAAGGTTTTCAAGAGGTATTTTTTTCTTTTGAAGGCGTTGAAAGTCTTACGAACGGGGCATAAGAGATGTACGAACTCGTTCGTCTGAACAACTTTCTTTTCGCCTCGGGCGAGTTCTCATCTGTACTTCGTATAAACAAGAGTGTGCGTAATGAAATTGCTCAAACGCATGATAGGTATTTTCATGCTTGTTTCGCTGGTCACAGTGTCCCTGTACCAACCAGCGCAAGGTCACAAAAACCATCCCCGGAACATCTACCACAAAGCCTGGCAGCTGGTTTATGACACCTACTATGAAGACAACTTCAACGGCGTCGACTGGAAGAAGTTGGAGCACCGTTATGACGACCACATCCATACGGTCGAAGACGCGCACAAATACATCAAAGTGATGCTCAAGACTCTGAACGACCCCTACACCAGATTTCTTGACCCCAGAGCTTATAAAGACGAAAGTGATGCCATCGACGCTAAGATTGTCGGTATCGGAATCAATCTGATGCAGAAAAATCACAAGCTCATGATCACCAAAACCATCGAAGAAGGTCCTGCCCAGGAAGCTGGTGTTAGAGCCGGAGACGAGATAGTTGGGATTGATGGCACCACCGCCATCGGTATCACCCCTGAACAAGCGGCAGAACGCATCAGAGGCACCGCCGGTAGCCCCGTAGCTCTCAAACTCAGAAAGAGCACTGGCTCCGAAAAAGAAGTAAACATAGTCAGAAGAGAGATAAACATCAAAGCTGTTAGAGCCACCATGCTCCCGAATAACATCGGCAAAATTCAGCTCTCCACCTTCATCTCCAACGACGCAGCCAAAGAGTTCCGCCATGCGCTCAAAAAATTCCAGAGAGCAGACGGGCTTGTTATAGACCTGAGGGACAACCCGGGTGGATTACTTTCCAACGCCCTCGAGATAGCAGACATGCTACTCGAACATGGCAAGATCGTAAGCACCATATCCCGTAGCGGTAAGCACACCGATATAGCCTCCGGTGTTCCAGTAACCCATCAACCGATTGTTGTTCTAGTTGACCAGGAGAGCGCCAGCGCATCCGAAATTCTTGCCAGCGCCCTGAGAGATAACAGACGCGCGGTCCTGGTCGGCACCAAGACCTACGGCAAGGGCCTGGTTCAAGAGATAAACAAACTCCCCGGTGGAGCCGCCGTCCACATAACGGTCTCTAGATACCTCACCCCGAGTGGCTCAGACATCAACAAAGTCGGCGTACGCCCTGACATTACCGTCGGTAAGAAAGAGGAGCAAATGCCCACCGCTCTGGCTCACTTGAAAGAGAAAATCGCCAGCTTGAAAAACCCAATCAGAACAAGCAGTTTGAGCTACAGTCGCTAATATCGAAAAGGTTCCTGAATTCAAGAACGAAGCAATAGTAGAAAAAAGTTGACATAATAGAAATACATGTCAAGATTATATAAAAGCTGATTATTTAAGGCTTTTACTTACTAAAGCTTCTATCAAGACCCCAAGGACAAAGATCGTAAATGGGTAGAATCTCACAAGCGTCAATCAGAAAATCGACGATTCTTAGCTTCACTATAGGCCTTAGCCTGGTTGCAGGATTTGTGATATTAGTGATACCACCTGAGGCTGGTGCCCAGGAAGATATCGGTCAGTCAGGATGGACTCAACCTTCTTCCGGTGCTTCTGACAATCAATCCGGTTGGACTCAACCTTCTTCCGGTGCTTCTGACAATCAATCCGGTTGGACTCAACCTTCTTCCGGTGCTGCCGACAATCAATCCGGTTGGACTCAACCGTCTTCCGGTGCTGCCGACAATCAGTCCGGT
>JAUIJG010000095.1 GCA_030431355.1 bacterium | reverse complement strand
CATTAGACAGCGCTCTCTCCCCGACAGAATTTAAATTGACCCAAACAACTCCGGAGAAGACTTCCCGGGCAGCCCCCTGCATCAATATTGTGCCGGACTCCTCGTCCCAACTGATTTGAAGCTCACCACCGGGTAAGCGTACCGTCGCCTTAGATTGCAGTCTTTCCTCCAAGACACCTGCCACCACGACAGCACAAGCACCACTGGCACAGGCTAGTGTAGCCCCGCAACCACGCTCGTAAACAAGCACGTTCACGGTCTCATCAGACTCTTGCTGTACGAACTCAACGTTCACACCTTCCGGAAAGAAAGGATCTTCCTGGATTCGTCTGGCGATGTCTTTGAGGTGCTCAGGGAAGAAATCTCTATCCGGTCGCTTTTCGTTCGCGAATCGAGAATAAGCTTGACCTACCTCCCCATCAAACTGTTCGTATACGATTGCGTGAGGATTACCCATTCCCACACAGGTGACAAGCACCTCCATGGCTTCTAGATCATCTCCTCCCGGAAGAGTGAGGGGAACTCGTACGACTTTCTCCAGGGATTGAGCATCTTTAGAAATCACCGGTATCAAACGGCTCTCAAGAGAGGGCTTACCTATATTTACTCTGATGTCGTCATCCGAAGACACTTGCGCAGTAACCGGACCGACCCGGGTTGCTATGCGAAATTCCCCGGGCAGACCCTCAATATTATTGAACGCCCAGAGAGCGATGGAACGGAGCCCGTTCCCGCACATATCAGACTCGGAACCGTCCGAATTAGTGTAAACCCAGCCGAGATGACAGGCGTCATCTGCCTCTGACTTGAGACCCGGGTAACCTTCGGTAACCCTATTAATGATCTCCTCAATCTCAAGCAGGGAGCGTCCTGATTCTGCGCAACTGCGATCGTGCCTGCGAGGGAAATCACAAAAGTTCTTCTGTATCCTTTGATTCTTCGAAAGTTCGTGAACCTTACCCGACTTATCGGCGGTGGCCGGAGACTCAGAGGATGTGCTCTCAGCAGGAAGAGGCCGCTCGACCAGGTCATAGTCTGAAGCATCCAGAGGAAGAGCCAGGATCAGTCCATCCGCTCCTATTCCGAAATTCCTGTCACAGAGCTGCCTGGCTATCTCAGAGGCAAGTTCTCTCCAACGACCGAGAAGATCATATCCAGCCCGTTCACGAACCAGCTCTCTTGCATCCACGACAACAAAGTCATTTCCCAGACCGTGAAATTTGGTGAAAGGGATAAGGAGCTTCAATGGGGTAATTTCCTCGGACGGGTAGCCAACTAAAAGGTGATTATAACCTTCAAGCTTGACATGTTTTCCGATAATAGAACAGTTCTTATATAGGATAAAGTGCTGCCATCAACTGCCGGACGGACTTTTTTATAACCATTGATCGCCCATAAGGAGTGGTTTCCCATAGGGGTTTTATATAAAAAACAACATTAAATTTCCTAAATCTTCCTCTTGACTTGTTGGGAGGGGTGCGGATCCCGGGTATCTAAGAATTGCCAGGGTTTAATCCGGCTTTTGTGTACTAGCAAATTCTCACACAGCTTTCCCACTCGGAACGCTGCGTTGAACTCGCACAGGCAGTTTTTTTTGAGCGTTAAGGGCGAAAGTTAAGCATGTTCAACTCAAATTCAAAATACCAGAATTTACCATTCAGACAGCAAGTGATTGCGCTCAATCAGAGCTATCCTTGCCCTAGATGCAACTGCGGAGTACTCGAGCCCTTCGGCTATACCGAGACCTTCCAGTGCACCGGCTGCTCCCGCAGTTTCGTCCCCTTAAGTAACGGACGCAAGCTCTATCCGGCTAACAGGATGGGATGGAAAATAGCATCCACATACTGGTGGGATGGCCTGAGCTGGCACTGGGCGGGAACAACCGCTACGGCTTTTCAGCTCCTCTCGATTGTGATGATGTTCATCACCCCCATGCTCGCCGTAAACATATTTATGTCTTCGAACATCTGGATGGACAGGCCTGAATGGGTCTCCCCTCTCCTTATGACGGCTGTCGTTGGCCTGATAATGGCAGTGGTGTTACGCTTACTCTGTTGGGACTTTGACCTGGGCTCGAAAAGCAGACAACCCTCCGGTAAGTGAAAAGAAAGAACTCGATAGAAGAAACACCAAATAACCATCAAGATGAATCCGAAACTTCTTCGGATTTTTCTTCTTATGGAGACGGCCAGGCGCATATATCAGTGCTTTTAGAAGAGTGCCTGGAAGCCTTGAATCTGGACAGGGACAAAACCTACGTGGATGCCACCCTGGGGGCAGGGGGACACTACCTGGCCATTGAGAAAGCTCTTGGTGAAGGCAGAGGTCAGGTTATCGGTCTGGACAGGGATCAAAATTGTATAGAGGCGGTGAGCAAACGGGTCCAAAATTCCAGTTTGCTTGTGCACGGAAATAACGCCGACATAAAAGAGTGTCTGGCAGGCATCGGCATTAGTACTGTGAACGGTGGCATACTTGCCGATCTTGGGGTCTCCTCCATGCAGCTCGATATTGCCGAACGCGGCTTTAGTTTTCAGACCGATGCACCACTTGACATGCGCATGGATACAAGTCAGGCGCTTACTGCGGAGCAACTGATAAACACCTGGTCGGAGAAGGATCTGTCGGATATTATTTTCAAATACGGGGAGGAGAGGCACAGCCGTAGCATCGCTAACGCCATCCTGCGCAACAGGCCGATATATACCACCCTTGAACTGGCGGATCTGGTATCAAAAACATTGAATAGATTTCACAAACCACGCACCAAACGTAACATGTCATCCGGTGGCTATAAAAAGTGGGAAAAACACCCGGCAACCCGCACCTTTCAAGCGATTCGCATTGCCGTCAATGAGGAGTTAAAAAGCCTGGAAAAATTTTTAGCTGAGGCGGTGGAAATCATGGAACCTGGCGCCAGGTTAGCGGTTATAAGCTTTCACTCCCTGGAAGATAGGATCGTTAAGCAATTTCTAAAACACCAATCATCCGATTGTATATGTCCTCCCCGATACCCTGTCTGCAAATGCAGTAAAAATCAGACTTTGCGGATTTTGACTCGTAAGCCGATTGTCGCCTCAGAGCGGGAGACCGGGGGTAACCCCCGGGCGCGTAGTGCTAAACTAAGGGTTGCTGAAAGACTGTAGAAAGCAAACCGTCAAAACCCTAATTTTTAGTAGCTAGAAAACACACAAATGCCCGCCACTATAAAGAAAAACAGCTCCAGTTCGAACCAGGTTGTTTCATTCTCTTTTAAGAGAAACTCGGCCGGCTTCGACTCCAGCTACACGCCATCCTCCACGGTGGCACCGGCTCAAACCCAAAACAGCCCCAGAACAATTACTCTTCCTATCTCGACTTTGCAAGGTAACGCGGTTCCCGCTCCGGTACAGACACCAAAACCACATCTGGTACCGCAGCCCGGCAAGGGTCCCAGGAAGTCTTCGAGAAGATTACCCTTCCTCGTAAGAGCAAACAAAGCTATTCAGACAGTACTGGTCGCCCTCTGCGGAGTGGCAATCTGTGCTTACGGACTGGACGTCGTGGTCTCCCACGATGTAAGTAAACTCCAGGAGCAAGCCAGAAGACTGAGCGAACAAAATTCCGAACTATCCGCTCAGTTGTTGAAATCAATTTCATACGGAGAACTTCAGGACAGCGTCGTCGGTCGTTTCGGACTGAGAGTCCCTGACCATGTGCTGATCGTCAAAGAGCTTCCCGCTCCGGAAGTTTCTTCTTTCAAACCACATAGACATCAGCTTCCTTTGATGTCCGGATACTAATGTCAAAACAGTTAAAAACCTAGTTTAATTGTTATTGGAATCTCAATCCAATTCTTGCAGTTGAACTCGAACCAATATAAGGGGTAGCCGTGTCGTCCACGATAGAACTGAAAAGCTATCGAGAAGCCAGAAGAAGGCGGCGCCAACCGAAAACTCCGCTGTGGAGACTTAGAATTCTACAGTTCGTGCTGATCGGCTGTGTCCTTGCCATCTGTGGTCGTCTGTACTATTTGCAGATACATAAAGGTTCTGAGATCAAACAGAAAGCGGTAGAGCAAAGACAAAAGTCGAGGCTGCTTATCCATCGCGGAGCCATAACAGATAGACATGGTCTTCCTCTGGCTATTGATACCACCCGCTATGACCTCTTCATCCACCCCAAACTTTTAAAAGTTTCCATGAAAGAGGCTGCTGCAAAAGTAGCCGCCATAGCAAAAATTCCGGAACAAAGAGTATATAAAAGATTGACCGCCGGCTATCCGGTGGTCACAGTGGCCAAACACCTGGAAAGGGAGATTGTTGAAGACCTCCAGGCTCTCAACTGGCCGGGTATGGATATTATCCCGAGACCTTTCCGTCACTATCCTGAAGGTCCTCTTGCCGCGCACATTCTCGGCTATGTGAACCATGACACCAGGGGACAGGGCGGAGTCGAACAGTCACGGCACAAAATCCTCACCGACACCGGTGACGTACCCAAACCCCAACTAGATGGTCGCGGTAAGACAATAGTCAATCCTGAAGATGGTCCCACCTGGGATATCACTCCACCGCTGGGCAGACACGTTGAACTCACCATAGACAATGCCCTCCAACACCTGGCGGAAAAAGAGTTGAACGCCATGGCGATTCACTCCCAGTGCACCAAGGCAACAGCGATTCTCACAGACCCGACTAACGGAGAAATTTTAGCCTGGGCCAATTACCCTACTTATGATCCCAACAACTATTCTAAGTTTCCGTTTTCGTCGACCAAGAACTGGGCCATGGTGGATGTGTACCAGCCCGGCTCCACTTTCAAGATAATCACCGTGGCTTCGGGCCTTGAAACCGGAGCAATTCACAAGAAAACTCTCTTCCACGATTCTGGGGCTATCTCCTTCGGTAGACAGACCATTCATAACCACCATGGTGGTCACGGAACCATTGATCTTCTCCATCTCTTTATTCACTCCTCCAACGTGGCATCCGCCCAGTTAGCCCTGCGCATGACTCCGAAGCAGTTCTACGACAAGCTCTACGATTTCAGCCTTGGCAGAAAGACCGGTGTGGACTTGCCCGGAGAGTCAAAAGGACTATTATTACGCTGGAAGAGATGGAAACCGATTGACCAGGCCACCACCGGGTTCGGTCAAGGAGCAATCTCTGTCACCCCCCTACAGCTAGCCACTGCAGTCGGTGCGGTAGCAAACAAAGGTACCCTGATTCAACCCCATGTGATTCGAAGGGTTTACGACCCCAAAACCGGTGTCACCGAACACTGGACAGAACCTGAAAAGAGACAGGTAGTTAAACCCGATGTGGCCATGCATGTGAGCAAACTCCTCGGTGACAATATCGCCATGGGAAGCCAGATCGCAGGAAAGGTTCCGGGCTATGTTGTTGCCGGAAAGACCGGTACCGCACAAAGAGTGAGAGACGGCGGGCGTGGATACGCCAAAGGTCAGACCATAGCCTCCTTCATCGGCTACTTGCCGGCGGACGATCCACAGCTGCTCTGCCTTGTCGTGGTGGACAACCCGAAAACAGACGGACGCTGGGGAAATACCATCGCCGGACCAGTATTCAACGCTATTACCAGTGAAGCTGCACGCTTCCTTGCCATTCCAAAATCCTACGAAGTAGAAGTAAAAAATGGCAAAATGTTTGGTCTTTACGGAAAACCTGTTCCTAAAGTTGTGAAGCCCTCAGTAAAATACGCCAGTGAACTGGAAAAACAGGTCCATTAAAAAGTGACAGGGAATCCCCCTCCAAAAGACGATAGTCCAGTAGCACCGGAAGATGTTACTGAAAAGACAACCCTGAAAGAATCAGATTCCCAGGGCAATCTTTCTTCGGTGGAACCGGAGCTGGAGTCGGAGAAAGAGAAAGAGCAGACACCCAAACCGAAAAGAGAAGCAATCGGACGAACATTCGGTCTGGTTGCCCTGGTAACTTTTCTCTCTAAGTTTGTCGGTCTCACCCGGGATATAGCCATCCTGTATATATTCGGGACTTCCACGATCACAGATGCTTACTATTTCGCTTACCTGCTCACCGGCAATATCCTTGTCTTATTCGGTGGTCTGGGCGGTCCTTTTCACTCGGCGGCGGTCTCGATAATCACCCCATACCGTGACAAAGAAGAGACAGGCAAGCTGATAAGTCAGATTCTTCTAACCACCGGCGCCTTCCTCTCGGTTATAGCGATAGCGGTCTACGCGCTTGCACCATATATAGTTTCAACCGTAACTCCGGGCGCGGACAAAGAAGCGGTTCTTACCGCTCTCAACATTATGACACCACTGATTGTGATAGCCGGTCTCGTGGGAGCCGGCGCCGGAATATCAAACGTATACAAAATCTATTTCTGGCCGTCCATCGCTCCAGCGGTGGCATCAATAGCAATTATTGCCGGGGTATTTCTCTTCCCCGATAAAAACACCGGAGTAATCTGTCTTGCCACCGCCACCCTGGCAGGTGCTTTCGGACAATTCCTGGTGCAGCTGCCTGGAATATTCAAAGCAAATCCTAAAATGCCCGGCTTCCCGAAAATCGCTCCGGGATTGAAAGCCTATCTTTTCATGTTGGGTCCTGCCGCCATCGCCACCACCATCGGTCAACTCAATATCTACATAGACGCATACTTCGTCTCCCAGTTAGAGCACGGAAGTTATACCGCTTTGCTAAATGCAAACCGGCTCATTCAACTCCCCCTGGGTGTTCTTTTAACTGCCATGATCGTGCCGATACTGCCCCGTTTTAGCGAGCAAGTTGCTGCTAAAGAGATAGACGAATTAAAAGCAGAATTCAGAAGAGCATTGAGAGTCCTCTGGTTCCTGGTACTTCCCCTGGTAGGACTCTTATTCTCCATGGCCGGACCGGTGGTTGAACTTCTCTTCCAGAGAGGAAATTTCGACGAGAACTCCAGAAACATGGTTGTTCTCGCCCTCTCATTCTTAATCCCTTCGGTCTTCTTCTATGTGGCCAGGGATCTGCTCACCCGGGTGTTTTATGCCCACCAGGATTCCACCACTCCTTTCCGAATCGGTCTGGCTGCTATAGGAGTAAAAGCCGTGAGCGACTACCTGCTGGTCGGTCCGCTCGGTCTAGGAGGTATAGCCCTCTCCACCACCCTGACGACAATCTTCAATATGATAATGCTCACCACCTTCTGCACCAAGAAGATAGGTAGCTTACATCTTGCCAGTCTGGTTAAACCGGCGATGATAATGGTCATTGCTTCCCTGGCTAGCTCAGGAGCAGCCTATTTTATTCAAGTCCATCTAGAAACCCTGCTTGCGACACTCTTGCCAAGCCTGGGTTCGGCTTCAGCTTCAATAATCCATTTCATCAGTCTGGCAGCATCGATAACAGTGGCAGCCGCAATAGCCCTGTCCTTGTATATCATGATGTGTATGGCTGCCAGGCTGGAAGAACCGACTCTGGCTTACAAAAAACTGGAACAGTTGGTAAAAAGAAAAGTAGCTAAGAGATAGTGCGTCGGATTTCCCGACAGAAAGATCCGGGTCTCGAAATTAGAGACTTGAGATCTTCTGTATGGGAAATCGAGATACAACAGCTCCGGCACAAGCTTCGCGCAAAGGCGCAACCTTGATCACGGGCTTCTCTTCTCTTTTTTCTTCGAGTTGGGGGTCCTGATTGACAAAGAGCTGGTAAGCGGGTTCCTCATCCAATTCGTTTAAAAATGGCTCCAGCTCAACACTGCGATGCCATAGTTCCCGAATTTTGGAACGGCGAATTAGCGCCCTTCTGGTTTGCCAGAGAGCATAGCCGAAACCTGCGCACATGAAAGAAGACAGAACTATCTGCCAGCTCGCACATGCAAGGACATAAGATGCGCCAACCACTCCGATCAACAGAACAATAGTCTGTAGAATCATTTCTGAGCGATCCTTGCGGGTCACGAGGGATAACTATTCAATTGTGAAGTTCAAGTGAATCTAGAATACACCGAAAAACAGAGCAAAAATACCCCCGAACGCATATACACCGATCTTTTGCAGGAATTACAACCAGGAAAAACGGCATGAACAGAGGCTTCTAGACCTGCGAGCCGGCTCACCAGGACAAAGTTCAAAGAATTTGTCATTTGGTTTTATCGGAACTAACCATGCTGGATTCGGACTCCAACAGGCTTTTGAACTTCCTATAAAAAGAAAGTGGAGAATTCGGGCACTAACTTTAGTACCATTGCAAGCCAGATAAACTGCTTATTATCTTCCCGTACTGAATTGGTCTCCGCCAGAGCCTGTAAAACTTTGCCCGGTGGCACCCTCACTATTCTTGTCAGCCTCAATTTGCTGTGCTCGAATACTCTCCCACTGGGAGCCATCGGAAAAGCGCACCTTGAAAACCCGCACCTTAAAAGAAGCGATGTCAGGATGCAAACCTCCAGCTTTTCTCCATTTGTTTGCACGGCTGCCTCCGGGGCTGACCGCCAGCGGGCTACCATCAGGAGCATGGAAAGTGCCTAGATTCTTGCCGGACGCATCCACATACCGAATTCTAAATTTCACAGCCTTAACGGGCTTTGTTGAGTTATTCTTATATGTAATGTAAACCCGGGATGCAATCGGAGCGCCGAAGGGATCTATTTCCAGCACCGACCGCATGGAAGTAATCTCCACCGGACAGCCTTGCTCCGGGTAGAACTGGGCTTCTATGCCCTTCAACGTTGCATTATTTTGAGCCAGCGCCGGTGGCAATAGCAAGAACGCTGCAGATAAGACAAAAGCCGACACAAGGAAAATCCCAATGGCAAAAGACAACCTCAAACAGTTTCCGCTTCTATTCCGTAAGCTCTTTCTGGTCATCCTCATTTGCTTTTCCTTAAACATATGCTCCTCCATTGCGGTCTTCGCCAGGGAGTCAGGTAATGATTTTACTCTTACCATAATACATACCAATGATCTTCACGCCCATGACGAACCTTATTTATACAAAGGAAAAACAGTAAGCGGCGCAGCTCGATTCGGCCATATCATCAGAACATTGAGAGCAAATGCTAAAAAAGAAGGCAAAAACGTAGTTGTGGCGGACGCCGGCGATGTTTTCCAGGGTTCCACCCTTTACAGCCACTACCAGGGTGACGTGGAAGTAAAACTGTTGAATATGCTCAACTATGACATTTTCACCCTGGGCAACCATGAATTCGACGATGGTGCCTCCAACGTGGCCAAGCAGTTTAAACAAGCGCGGTTCCAGATAATCAACAGCAACCTGGACCTGAGTCCGGTCAAAGAGCTAAACGCTCTGGTAAAACCCCACGTGATCAAACAATTCGGGAAAGAAAAAGTTGCTTTTGTAGGAGCGATTACACCCCAAATAGAATTGCTTTCTGGGGGGCTTCAAGGCTGCAAACTGAAATCCCGGGGCAGAGAGTGGACTGACTCCATCGCCCAGGAAGTCAAGAAGCTCAAAGAAGAAGGGATAAACAAAATAATCTTAGTAACCCACTGCGGTGTTGACGAAGACCAGGAACTTGCCAGGGCGATTCCGGATGTGGACGCCATTATCGGAGGACACAGTCATACTGTATTGAAGAGACCGATCATCGTTAAGCATGACCGCGGTCGCAGCACCACCATCGTACAGACCGGTTCCTACGGTCACTATGTAGGGAAATTGGAGTTGTCTTTCGACCCTGAAGGGAAAGTCAAAATCTCCGACTGCAGCTATGGATTGCACCCGGTGGATTCAAAGGTAAACGAAGAGAAAGACATAAAAGACTTCATCGCCGAAAAGATCAAGCCACTCTTACACCTGCGTCAGGAGATAGTGGGCTTTGCCGGAGAGAATTTCGGCTCTAAGATAAGACGTTCAGATTCCTCCATCGGCAATCTCGTATGCGATGCGCTATATGAACTGGGAAGCGACTATGGCATCGATATCGCCATGCATAACCGCGGCGGAATTAGAGGCCATCTGGACAAAGGACCGATCTCGGTGGAGACGGTTGAGCAGATCCTTCCATTCGATAACTATGCCGTATTTTCAACGGTCAAAGGAAGTGTCCTCTTAAAAGCCCTGGAACACTCACTGGCCGGAGCCATAGGCGGAAAGTTCATGGATGTCCGGGGACTGAAAGTGGCCTACGACCCGAATAGAGAAGCTGGAAAAAGACTGGTCTTCGTTTTAATAAAACACAGGGATGGCTCCTGGTCCCGTCTAAACCCGGAGAAAAGCTACAAGTTAGCCATAAACAGCTACAACTTCGCCGGTGGAGAGGGATATAACTTCAAGGGAGCCAGCGACGTGGTCAACACAAAAATTCGAATGGCGCAGGTCTTGCAGAAATATCTCCTCAAGCACAAGAAAGTCTATCCCCAGAAACCACACAGGCTAGTGGCAATCAAAACAGGACTGCTGGCCAATGACAAGAGCGGAAAGATAATTCTATCCGGTGTCGCACCCGGTGCCCGTCTATCCGTGATAGCCGGATCAGAAGAGGGTGTTAGTACCATATATAATGCTTTTCCCGTTCCGGTAAAGGATGCAAGCGTGGTGGACAAAAGTCTCACGGCAGGTAAAGATGGTCGTTTCTACTGGCCCAAAAACAAGAATTCCCTTGGTAAAGCAGCCAGCCTGGTTAAGTCAAAGGGCAAAGGAGGCAATAAAGTCTGGCTCTGTATTGTCGCCTATCCCCCTAAAAAATCAGCTGGCAATGTAGAGACAGGGAGAGCCAATACCCCAGGCCGCACCTTAATCAGTAATCCGGTAAGTCTGGCAGTGCGATAAGCTGTTCGCATCAGCAATATAAAGAGGTAAAAAATGAAGAGTTTGAACAGAAACAAACACTATCCCCTGGTCATTTTGGCTGTGACAGCAGGCATATTGGTCGCCACTCCCTCGAAATCCTTTGCCCAGGAGCGAACATCCAGCGGCTCCCTGGAGACTGGCAGCACCACCGACAGAACCGGTAGCGGCAGAGCCGGTAGCAGCAGTTCCCGCACCCGAAGCAGAACCACCTCAATAGATAGAAGAGACCGAGTGCGCCGGATGAGAGAAAATCTGAGAAGACAATCCGGAACAAGAAACAACAGTGAAGGCGGTCGGGGCACCAATGTGGTCACCGAGGATGAGAGAAACCAGGGCGGCAGAGGGACCAACGTGGTCACGGAAGATGACCGCGAAAGAATGCGAGATAGCAAGATCGAAGACTTACTTCGTCGCATGCGGATTTTGGAAGAGAAAGTAAAACTGCTGGAACAGAACAAGAGTTAGTGCTGATAATCGTTCTCTGACTTGAGAAAAGGATATCCGTCAAGCCCGGCACTGTGACTGTGACTGATACTGGGATTGATACTAGGAACCAAGCAAAAACAGGCTTGGCATTCGGTATCTGTTTGAGTATACTAACCTGGAAATGAAAGAAGAAGATGTAAGAGACGCTCTCCATACTTATCTGCGTGACAATCTCAAAGATAAATACTTCACCTCCCTTATCATTGATGAACTGGGTGTGCTGGAAGGCAGCTTTCGAGTCGACATGGCCGTCATCCACAAAGAAGAGCTGCACGGATTCGAAATCAAAAGCGCCTCGGACAATCTAAAAAGACTGCCATCCCAACAAGAGAACTACTGCAAAGTATTTGATCGGATGACCCTGGTTTGCGATCAGAAGCATGTTGCTGAAGCCCTCTCCATTGTGCCGAAATGGTGGGGACTGATCTGCGTATCAGAGAAAGATGACAAACCTTTTCTAAATGAAATCTGGCCTTCAAGAACAAACTTTGAAGTTGATCCCTACTCCATGTGCCAGCTGCTCTGGAGAGAAGAAGCCTTTTCTCTACTACGCGAAAACGGTATGCACAGGGGATTTAGAAAGGGTTCCAGAAAGAAGATGTGGAAAGCATTGGCCACCACCCTCGACACTACCGAAATAAGAAAAGCTATCAGACTAAAACTGGCTGCTAGAGTAGGCTGGCGTTAGGCTCACCTTCCGACACGAATCGACGTGGTAATACAAGATCATCTGTCAACTCCAGGTAGATTTGCGCGCCGGAGTTTATCTCTACGGCAAGACCGCGATGTTTCGCGCCAAGAACAAGAGATCCGCCGGGCAAGCCCTTCAACATCCCCTGAAACAGGCCTTTTACCCTGGCCTCCTGGTCCTGCTCGGATACAGGTCGGTCAAGGGCGTAGGTGGGGTCCATGGCACCTGCGGCCCCGGATAGAGTAGGTCCGACCACCAGGCTCAAGGGACCCGAGGCGATGGTGGCCGCGCCGATGGCCACCGATGTGGCTGTATACTTCACTCCGCAAGTATCGAAGCTGATCTCACCTTTCTTATTGACCGCATAGTCAAACTCGGAACTGGTGCTCGTTATAGCCGTCCCCGTGGCTGGATCAGCCCTCAAATAAAGAGTTCTTCCATCAGCCCAGGTTACTCTGTCAAAATGTATTTTTAACGCCGCGTTGGCATTGGACCAACGGGTCGCTGAAAGCTGTGAAGACAGCTTCTTGCGAGAATGGTATACCTGGGAAATCCAACCGGACAGCGATGCGCCCTGGGGAATCAAAACCTGGTGCTCTTCACCAATAGACACTCCTGTTAAAAGCATAGCTCTAACCGGGTCGCCCACGCGAGCGGTGCGGGAATCGAGATGAGTAACAAGGGCTACAGGAAAGCGAGAGCCTCTTTTCAGGGCCAGACATCCCTCCACCTGGGTTGTCTGCCAACTCGTCAAAGCCGGCTCTATAACGATAGGATCCCTCAATTTAAGGGAGGGCCGGGAAGATGCCTCGGTAAGCTCCATGGCGGTTGCCGGACTGTTCAAAGAGGACAGTGCGAATATCATTGCGGCCGAAATCAAAACCAGCAAACGTATACGCAAGAGACCCCCAGACACCACCAATAGATATCCAACAATAATAACTCAGCCAGAGCCGATACCCGCCCAGTAGCTCGCCTTCCGAAAATTTCCGGACAAACAAGCAGTTTATCGGTCACTAAATGCAGTTCTGTTGCTAAAACTTATTGGTATCGCCATCAGTATCGCCCAATCGATCCAAATTCGATTTGGCGTCACCAAATTCAGGATCGATTGTAAGGGCGGATTGATACTCTTTTCGAGCTTTATCCTTCTCTCCCCTGGTAGCATAGGCGACTCCCAAATTATTGTGTGCCCGGGGATTTTTCGGGTCGAAGCCGATAGCCTTTTCATAGCAATCGATGGCTTCATCGAGATGGCCTTCTTTGTGCAGGAGAAGTCCAAGATTATAGTGAGCGTCGGCACTCTCCGGGTCTATCTCCAGCGCTTTGTTCAACTCTTCTTTGGCTTTGTCCGCTTCTCCAAGAGTAATATAAGTAATGGCAAGACTCGTATGAGCCTGAGCATAGCCGAGGTTTCGCCTGGCCGCGCTGAACTGCGGTTTTATGCTCAGCGCTTTTTGATATAGCTCCACCGAACGGGGAAAGTCGCCTTTTTCCGCGTAGATTACCCCAAGATTGTTGTAGGCTTCCACGTATTTTGGATCGATGGTGACTGCCAATTCATACTCTTGAATGGCGGTATCATAATCCTTTTTCAATTGGGCTATACGTCCGAGACTGAAGTGGCTAATTGCGCTGATATCATCGAATTTTGCCGCTCTCTTATAACCCTTTTCAGCCTCCTCTACCCGTCCAAGTTTTTCCAGGGTCAGGGCAAGATTATACTGATACTCGCTATTGGAGCGCTTCTTCTTCACTGCTTGAGAAAAATATTTCTCGGCTTCCTGATACTTCTTTTGATCATACAAAGCAACTCCCAGGGCAAAAGCAGCTTCATCATTGCCGGAATCCAGCACCAGGGCGGCCCGGTAACTCTGGACGGCGTCAGCAAGAAGCCCTTTGCGATGATAGATCTTACCCAGCAAAATATGAGCGTCGACATCCGACTGATCTTTCTGCAAAAGGGTCTTCAGATCATAGGAAGCGGCATCGATCTCACCGCTCTTATAAGCCTCCTGGGCCCGGGTATAAAGCTCCGACTGCCTCGCCTGGGAAGGGCAGGGAGAGATTGCGAGAACTACCATGGCGATAAAAACAGCCCGGACTAAAACGCCTGATTCGGATTGACGACCGATAGAACTCACCTCTATTTCATTCTCCTGACTGGAACGGCTTAATTTGATAAAGTTCAATAGAATAAATACTATTCTTGAAAATAAGTCCGAAAAGAATCGACACTTTGCATCATACTCAATTTTGAAAAACTCTGTTTTGA
>JAUIJG010000094.1 GCA_030431355.1 bacterium | reverse complement strand
CACCGGAGGCATCGTAGAAAAATTTCTGTCTATCTACAGGGGGACAGACCATTGTTTTCTTTTAGGCCAGTCTCTTAGCCTTCAAAATGGAATTGGATTGGTCACTCATGATGCTAATTTGGGAATTGTCCCGACCGTAGTTGAAAAAGATAGGTGAT
Source organism: bacterium (assembly GCA_030431355.1). The sequence continues at coordinate 14,115 of JAUIJG010000094.1, read as the reverse complement.
CCTCTCCAGGCGAAGCCTGGTATGGTTTTGGTTACTACACTAAAACCCACAAAGAGAGGACCAACCATGAAGAAATCATCTACCATCAAACAGCTCCGTGTCAAGCCAGAGGAAACAAGAGCAGCCCTGTCAGTACAGCTGCAGGAAATAGACTTGAACCAGGTCGTAAAGATGGGACTAGAGGAACTCATGTTCCAGACCGGTATGCTGCTGGTTCAACAGGTAATGGAAGCTGAGGCAAAGACTCTGGCCGGAGCTCGATATGAGCGTGGGCCGGACAAAAACCACTACCGCTGGGGAAGCCAGAATGGAGCGATATATGTCCAGGGACAGAAGAAAACTGTCTCACGCCCAAGGCTCATGAAGAAAGAGAAAGTCAACGGTAAACTGAAAGAAGTGGAATTGGAGACCTACAAAGCTTTTTCGAAACCAGATTCCATGAACGAGAGCATGTTGGTAAAACTGCTTGCCGGTGTGTCGATGAGAGACTATGCAGCCACAGTAGAGCAAGCCGTTGAGGGGCATGGAATAAGCAAAAGCGCAGTAAGCCGTCGAGCTACAAAGGTTACAGCCCAGGCGATGGAAGAATTCTACAACAGACGCCTTGATGACCGAGAGTTCGTTGTAATCATGATAGATGGGATCAGTATCAAAAACTCAGAGAACATAGTTGCATTAGGAATTGATGTCTGGGGAAAGAAGGTGCCGCTTGGGGTTCGGCAGGGTGCAACGGAAAATCATACCGTTTGCACGGAATTGATTGAGGAGCTAATCGAGAGAGGGCTATCACCGGACGGAGACTATTTGTTTGTGATTGATGGCTCAAAAGCTCTCTCCAAGGCTATTCGTAAAGTCTTCGGAACAGACGTAGTAATTCAACGGTGCCAGATTCACAAACGCCGGAACATAAAAGACAAGCTGCCAAAAGAGCACCAAACCAGAATAGACAAGAAGCTCTCTGCGGCATATGGCATGAATGATGTCACCGAAGCTCGTCGAGCGCTGGAAAAGGTTTTCGACGAACTCGTGAAGCTTAGTGAGCCAACCGCCGGCAGTTTGATGGAAGGAATGGAAGAAACTCTCACAGTCCACAAACTCCGGCTCGGTAGCGACCTCAAAAGGATGTTGTCCACCACCAACAGCATTGAATCAATGTTCTCGATGGCACGCCGATACAAGAGAAATGTTAAGCGCTGGAAGAACTACAAACACATTGAAAGAACTCTTGTCACGACTCTTCTTGAAGCAGAGAAGCGGTTCAGAAGAGTGAGAGGATATCGTGAACTTAAAGATTTAAAAAATAAAATCCATCACTATCGCGACACCACCAAAGATACCATAGCAGCTTAATGCTATACTCCTGAAACACTTATGCCAAGACCATGATCACCAATTTCAACTATAAGTGAGACATTCCCCTAATTTGAGTTTAGTGAACAAAAGGGTAATTATGTTCAAAAGCTAAAGCGACCAAATCTGAACTGTTCCCTTGAAATATAATTGACGGGTTTAAGAGGAATAGCAATGGGCCGGAAAGACACAGAGATTCTAAGACGGAAACTAGTAGCTCTTGGACCGGAGCAATTGGCTGATGTTCTCTTAAAGGTTTCAGTTGGCAATGAAGAGATTCAGAACGTAGTTGAGCGATTGCTCTCTACAGACGAAGAAAATCTCCAGAGATTTAAGCACCGGCTATCAGCTTTGAAAAGATCTGATGAATTTTATTCTTGGCGACAGACTAGTATGTTTGAGCATAAGCTGGAGTCTATTCTTCAAGATGTAGATATGGATAATCCAGACTCTAAGTCCAGCCTTGAAGCTCTTGCCCTGTTCTACGAATCAGACGGTGAAATCTTCAAAAAGTGTGATGACTCTGGTGGTAGCATAGGTATGATTTTTACCTGTAGCGCTGCTAAATTATTCAGGCATCATGCTTCCAGATGCGAGGACAAAGATTGGATCTCTGATTTAATTCTCAAGATCAATACTGAAAATGGATACGGAGTAAGAAGCTGCCTTTTTGAAAGGCTGTTCGAATATATGTCCGAATCTGACGTCAGGTCTCTGGCAGCAAAAGTTGAAAACCTTGCTCAAAAGGCTAAAAGGGAATTAGACAAGTATGACCGTTGGAGTGCTCTTAAAAAGATAGCTTTTCAGCTTCAGGATCCGGATTTGTATGAAAGGGCACATCAGTTAGGCTTTGGAAAACCGGATGATTCGTCCTTGATGGACCTCGCTCGAATTTATAAATCAATAGGTGAATATGACAAAGCTCTTTCGATTATTGAGTCGATCGATGGTAGCAGTATTTATCTCAGAGACGGGAAGGAGATGCGATTAGAACTATATCGTAAGCTGGGCAGAACAGAGATGGTACACCAAATTCTACTAGAGGAGTTTCGCAATCGTCGAAGTGTTGAAGGACTCAGTAGGCTATTTGCGTTTATTCCAAAAGAAGACAGGGACATCTTTCTGAAAGAGGAAGTTGAAACAATATTGAACTCCAAAAGTTTCTCTCCAGCGAATTTAGCGTTCCTGGTCGAGACAGAACATTATTTAGATGCAGAAGAGTACTTGATTAAGCTTAGAAGTCAGGTTGGTGGACTCGGCTTCTTTGAATTATTGCCAGTTGCAAGAAAGCTAGAGGACAATAACCGTTTTGTGGGTGCCACTATAGTATACAGGGCGCTGATTGATTACACTCTTCAGAGAGCCAGAACTAAGGAATATGGAAAGGCTGTTGACCACTTCAGAAGATTGGATTTACTCTCTAAGAAAGTAAGAAATTGGAGAGAGATATGTGATCACAAGGAATACAGGACTTTACTGAAAGAAGATCATGGACGCAAGTCCAGCTTTTGGCGCAAGCTAAAGTAGTTCTCCATTCTTGATTCTGTTTGTGGAGGCGAGGGGTAAGTGAGTAAATATCTTCTGAGCGCTTTCATTTTTTTATTTGGACTTTCAGCGGCCGGCTATGCCGAAGAAGTTGACAATAGCCGATATGACACCATAGCGGAACGGTTTGTTGATGCGCTCTCCAAAGGTGATAGAGCCGGCTTGGAAGCATTGATTGATCCGATTGTCTCCGGTCGGCTCAGGGTGGCTGAGCTTATAGCCGCATACGATAGAGTGATTGCGGAGAACGGCGAAGTGAAAGAGGCAGGAGTTCCTAGAAAGGAAAATTTCTCCCACTATAAGCTTGTTTTTCTGCCGAGAAAGTTCGCCAGGAATTATCTGGATCTACAGGTGGTGGTAAGCCGCAAGAGCGACAAAGTGTCAGGCTTTTTCATCTTGCCGCATAAAAAAGGCTATTCTACGCCTTCGTATGTGGTGGCTGATGCCTACAAGGAGGTTCCTGTGCAATTCGGGTTGCCTCAGTGGAAACTATGGGGACGTCTTTCGATTCCAGTTGGAATAGAAGAAGCCGGCAAAAAGGAAAGTCCGGCGCGTTATCCCGCTCTTGTGCTTGTCCATGGGTCGGGAAGCATGGATATGGATGAGTCTGTCGGTTCGAATAAGCCGTTTTTGGATCTGGCAAGAGGTCTGGCCTCTTCTGGGATTGCGGTTTTGAGGTACACAAAGAGAACCAAGCAGTATAAGCTCAATGAGAGCCAGATTCTCCGGATGACGGTCAAAGAAGAGGTCCTGGATGATGTGGCTCAGGCGGTTGCTTGCCTTTCTAAAGGGAGCGGGGTCAAGCACCATATCGATCCGGATAAAATTTTTGTCCTCGGGCACAGCATGGGGGGTATGCTCATCCCCAGAATTGCAAAAGCCTGCCCGTCAGTAAGGGGATTCATAAGTCTTGCCGGTTCAAATATTCCGCTTCCCCGGAAGCTTGCTGATCAATATGAGTATCTGGCCCAGGCAGGAGATCGGTCGGCTCGGGCTCAATTGCCGCGGATAAAGCGGGAGACGGCTAAAGTTCTCTCGCTTACTGAAGGCGACAAGAATGCAATTTATATGGGAGCTTCAAGCAGATATTGGGCGGATTTGAATAGATATAAACCGCTACAGGAGATAGTCTCTATCGATAAACCCGTACTTTTTCTTCAGGGCGGGCGTGACTATCAAGTCACCGCATCCGGTGACTTCGTGAATTGGCGCGAGGCGGTACGAAACAAGCCGAGTCACTCCACGCAATACCAGTTTAAAATTTACCCTGAATTGAATCACCTCTTTATCCATGGTCAGGGAAAGAGTACTCCGCAAGAGTATTTCAGGGTTTCGGGCAATGTCGACCCCCGGGTTGTGCAAGATATAGCTCGATTTATAAAGTCAAATTCTATTTGACGAATGAGTTATTTTAACTCGACTGAACCAACCGGTGCGTCTGTACCTGCTTTCAGTTCGCCTTCTTTGACTTCATTGAGGAATTTTAGTTTGTGCTTCGTGTCGGTGTCTATAAGCGACATGAACACCTCGTATTTGCCGGGTTTCAACTCGGGCATTTTAAGCTCTTCTTCCCATATGATCGGTTTGCCCGCGGTCCACTTGTTGGTGGGAATGTCGGGTGTATGAAGGGAGCGCATGATAGGCTTGCCTTTTTCATTTCTGAATTCGAGCTGAATTTTGTAGCTTGAGGCCCGGTCTTTATCCAGCTCTCTTTTCGGATTAAGGGCTGTGGCCGAACCGAGATTGACAAAGGTGAATGAGGTCTTCAGAGGATCTCCTACTTTGGCATCGCTTGGTAGGGAGACTTCTCTGGAGACAAGTTGATAGCCCATGTGGGAGTAGATTTTCTCCAGGGCAGTCTTAACCTCCTCGTCTTCTGATTTCAGCAATTCTATGGGCAGTTCCATGTAGCTGATGCCGTCCACCAGGGCGATCTTCGATAATTTGTCCATATCTTTCAGTTTGAAATCGGGGGCGATCTCGAAGCCTGTCGTAGTGGAACTTCAAAAGGACTCGATATTCGTTGAATCCATGTTTGGCGTTCTTGACGTTCAACCGGGTTATGTAGACTCTCTGACCATATCTATAGATCAGATAGTCTGAAATTTCATCGAGGCCGCTCTGGCCTTTGCCGCCTTTGATGGGGGGATTGGCGTCGAAATTGAGACGGGTCTCTTTGAAGGCGTTGGGGAAAATGTCCGCCACGTACTTCCAGTGTTCTACCAGCTGGCGCTCACTCATGCCAAACTCTTTTTTGAGCTTTTTGTAGAGCATGCTGTAATTTTTTCTGGATGGACCGCTTTCTACTTCGTATTCCGGGTCGTCATCCTTGTCGTCATCCAGCTCTATTTCGTTGGTTTTTTCAGAACCCTTCTCGGAAGTGGACTTTTTAGAGTCATCCGCTTCGGAGTTATCCGCTTCGACTTTGCTCTCTTTCGCCTCGTTCTCTACGGTCTCTACATTCTCTGCATTCTCCGTCTCTTCGGCGTCGTCCGAATCATCGCTTTTTACTTTGACTGACGAATCAATACTCTCTTCCTTGCTCTCTTCTTTTCCGTCCTCTTTCTTCTCTTCCGAGTCTTTTTTCTCTTCATCGGATTTGCTTTCATCATCTTTCACTTTGCTCAAGGTGACGAAGTTGGGAATTACTTTTGTGGAGCCAAGTATGCCACCACCGGTAATGCCGACAGAGTGGATTGTCTTATTCTTGTCGTACTTATCACCCATGGCATTGATAAAGTTGGACCATTTAGCCAGATAGGTTGAGTCCCAGAAGATCGGCATTAAATGCTGTTCTCCGTCGGTCCCATAGAACTCTATGGATTTAGCGCCCGCATCAAAAACAAAATCAGGAGTATCTGATTTGAGGGTATTGTCAAGACCACAAGTGGAAATTCTGACGATGATTTTTTTGTTCTTCTGCTTTGCAAGTTCAATCAGGTTGTCCAGCTGGGTCCAGTTGTACTTGAATTCCTGGGGCTCCAGGTGCTGCCAGGGAATAAGAACGGATATTCCGTTTAAATCTTTTCTTTCCAGGAGCTTGGTGACTGCTTCACTATCTTTCTGCATTTCCAGGGGAATGGTGGCATAGAATCCCATCTCCGGATTTATCACCGGTGAGGCGCCTGGAACTTCAACGTACTTGAATCTCTTTTTCTTTATCACTCTATCCTGGGATTCGTTTTTGTAGGAATCTTCAGGAATCGGATTGAAGTACTTGAGAAACTCTACAGCTTTGTTCTTTGCCTGAACAGGACTGCTCACCCCGAAGGAAAATGCACATAGTACTGTCAATGAAACAACCGCTAGCTTCTTTCTTTTAAACATGGGCCCTCCGCCTGGTCCGTTCTTTTCTGGTTTTCGAAAGATTTTGATCATATGATTTTACTAGGAATTGAGTTTTCATCCAGTAAAGATGTTACGATTTCAAGTTATCTGTCCGCCTTTCAGGTGGTTAGACATGGATTGTAATTCGCCGGAAAACCGTTTTGAGTCTTACATACCTGGGACATAGCGCCATACGCTTTGAAGTTAAGGGAATCAACATATATGTTGATCCTTATTTACGAGATCCGGTCGATTGGTCGAAATTACCGAAGGCTCATCTCGTGCTCTTTAGCCATGGACACTTCGATCATGGTGCTCAACTAGCCGGTGATCTCTATGATTCCTGGGAGTGTCAGTTTTTGGGACCGCCGGAGTTGATCGACTGGATGGAAAGGAAGTTCCGATCCAGAATTCCTAAAGAAGCATTTCTCCGGCTGTCGGCCGGTCGATCCATTTATTATGGGGATGTAAAGATCAATGCGATTGCCGCTCATCATCCTATTAACAGGCTCGGTAAAACATTGATGACATTGTTTGCCAGGAGTTCAGCTCCAGGCAAGCCTGTCAACGGTTATTTCTTCGAAGGTTATTATCACTCCGGGGCAACCATCTACTGTGATTCAATTCTTGAAGCCTTGAAAGATTTCGATGTTCACACAGCCTGTTTGCCCATCGGTGGAAAGTACGCAATCGCCTCTCCGGAAGAAGCCCTTCGTCTTGCCGTCGGAATCGGAGCTAAGCGCCTGGTGCCGATGCACTGGCAGCCTCTTTTAGATCAAGTTTTCTTCCGATACCAGCCGTCCGACCTTCTCAAGTTGGCCCGGGAATCGGACTGCGAGATTGATATCAAGCCTCTTGCCATCGGGGAAAATCTAGCTCTTTGTGATCCTTCTCTGGAAGGTGCGCCGGGCTAGGAACAAGGGCAATCCTTGTAAAGTGGCTTCTTTTGGAACTTTATCAGACGGCGAATAGATTTAATATATCCTTTCGGTCCGATTTGTCGATTTGAAAAGTTGTGATTAATCGGAAATGGACCGCTTGCGCTAAGGAGTATTCTTCCTTTTAGCCTGATAAATTGTCTTTTCAAGCGGAAGTTAGCCTATTTTAAATTTGTGAAAATTGCTGTAAATTGGCTGACCAGGACGGATTGAGGCATTTCGCCACCGATTATCCGGGGTGATTTGTCGGCGGTCTGGTCAATAATTGCCGTTACTGGGCACAATATATTCGATCCGCCAGATATTGAATATAAATCCTTTAATAAAGTTAGTAGTTCTGGCGGTGAGTATGGGCATGATCGACCTAAATATATGTCGCACGAATCAGGTTGGCTGGCGTCGTAACGATTTTTGGGTAGATAGACCAGGTAAACTAAACGACCTAAGTATAATCTTGGGGTCTCCAGCCTTAACTCGAGGAGTAGAGGGAGTTTCAAAGATATGGGCAAATCTGTAGGTATTGACCTAGGAACTACAAACTCAGTTGTCGCCGTGATGGAAGGTGGACAACCGACGGTCATCTCCAACGCCGAAGGCGGAAGGACCACCCCATCGGTGGTAGCCTTTACCAAATCCGGTGAAAGGTTGGTGGGACAGCTGGCGCGACGTCAGGCGGTTTTGAATCCGGAAAATACAGTCTATTCAATTAAAAGGTTTATGGGGCGCCGCTTCTCCGAAGTAGATTCTGAGAAGAAGCTTGTCTCTTACACCGTCAAAGAAGGTGTTGATGGAGGCTGCAAAGTCTCTATCCAGGGTAAGGATTACTCCCCGGAAGAGATTTCGGCCATGATCCTGCGCAAACTTAAAGAGGATGCGGAGAAATATCTCGGTGAGAAAGTCACCGGAGCAGTTATCACCGTTCCCGCTTACTTTAACGACTCCCAGCGCCAATCAACAAAAAATGCCGGAACCATCGCCGGTCTTGATGTTCTGAGAATTATCAACGAGCCTACAGCCGCTGCCCTGGCCTACGGTATGGACAAGAAAGAGAATGAGACCATCCTCGTATTCGACCTCGGTGGCGGTACATTCGACGTATCGATTCTGGAAGTCGGCGACGGCGTATTCGAAGTGAAGTCCACCTCCGGAGACACTCACCTGGGTGGTGATGACTTCGACCACTGTATCGTAAGCTGGGTTGCCGATGAATTCACCAACCTGGAAGGTATCGACCTTCGCAAAGATAGACAGGCACTGCAGCGTCTCACAGAAGCCGCAGAGAAGGCTAAGATAGAGCTTTCCTCGGTTACTGAGACCAACATCTCTCTTCCTTTCATAACCGCAGACACCTCCGGTCCCAAGCACCTGGAGATGACCCTTACCCGGGCACGGTTTGATGAACTGACCAGGCACCTGGTGGAACGTTGCCGGGCTCCCATGGAGCAGGCGCTCAAGGACGCGAAACTTAGTTTTGAAGCCCTTGATGAAGTTGTTCTGGTAGGTGGTTCCACAAGAATTCCTGCTGTGCAAGCTCTTGTCGCAAGCCTTACCGGTGGCAAAGAGCCGAACCAAACGGTTAACCCCGACGAAGTTGTTTCGGTCGGTGCTGCTATTCAAGCCGGTGTGCTTGGTGGTGAAGTTAAGGGGGTTGTCCTCCTTGACGTTACACCGCTCTCCCTTGGTATCGAGACCATGGGTGGTGTTATGACCAAGCTGGTGGAAAGAAACACCACAATTCCCACCAGAAAAACAGAAGTATTCTCCACCGCTGAAGATGGTCAGACCGCTGTAGACATCTATGTCTTCCAGGGTGAAAGACCGATGGCGCGAGATAACAAATTGCTGGGTAACTTCCGTCTCGATGGAATTGCTCCTGCTTCCAGGGGGCAACCTAAGATTGAAGTGACCTTCGATATCGATGCCAACGGTATCCTGAACGTAACTGCCCGTGACCAGGCCACTGGTAAAGAGCAGAAGATCACGATTACCGCCAGCACCAATATGTCCAAGGATGACATCGAACGTGCTATTCGGGAAGCTGAAAGTCATGCATCCGATGACCGCGGTCGAAAAGAAGAAGCCGATGTTCGCAACGAAGCCGATTCTATCTGCTACGCAGTCGAAAGACAGATTGCCGAGCTTGGAGACAAAGTCTCTGCCGGTGAGAAATCCCGGGCGGAAATGCTGGTTACCGATCTTAGACAGAAGCTCAAAGAAGGTTCCGACATGGAGACTCTGAAGTCGATCATGAACGAACTTCGGGGCGCCCTGGTCCTCTTGCAACAGGCTGCCAGACCGGCTCCTGGAGAAGGAGAAGAGGGTGAATGGGATGATGATGGTGAATATGGTGCTGATGGAGACGTGGAGTACCAGGAAGAGCAAGCAGTTTATGAAGCTCCCCAGTCCGCCGCTCCGGTAGAAGATGTTCCCTACGATCCTTTCACCGGAACAGGAATAGATAATCAGGCTGGCGTTTATGAAGACGGCGGCGGCCAGGAAGAAGCAGGATTTACCGCATCGGGTGATGATGTTGTGGATGCTGAGTTCCGTCAAACCGACGAGTAGCCTGGAGTCTGAAATACTGATTCAAAAGAGGGGGTCAATCGACCTCCTCTTTTATTATGTGCAACAGGAAATTCAATGTTATTCTGAATATATGAGGATCAAAAAGAAAATATCGAGACTGATTCTGCCCATGCTTCTGCTCACGGCCGTGAGCGGTGAGTTATGTTGCCAGCCGGCTATTGCCACCAGAGCCGACACATCCGGAGCCAATGATGCTTCAGGAGCGCGGGAATACCAGAGTTTGATAAAGGATCTGAAAAGTTTGGAGGATCGCTACTTCTTTCATAGCTATGACCATGACCCTACGGAGAAGCGAGTTGAGCGCCTGGAGTTGCTTATCTTTGGAGGTAATCAGTATGGAGTGGTGGAAGACCGCGTCAAAGGGCTCAAAGATGCTATTAAGAAGCGGGATGCTGATTCTGCCCGGGAGCATGCTACTACTAAGCCCGGGGCCGATAGCTCCCAGTATCCGGTTCTAAACACCCTTGAGTGGAGAGTTCTGAAGAAGACTTACCAGAAAGAAGACCTGGATTCTCGACTTAATAGATTGGAGACAAAGTTATTCGGTCAGGCCAGTCCGGCAATGTCCTATGCTGATCGAATAGAACGTCTTAAAAAGATTGTTGGAATCAATGTAACCAGTCTTCCCCGGGCTGACGCCAGAATTATAGAGGGACCGATGCCGAGAGCCGGTACTGAACTGCCTCAATATAAGTCCCGTGCTCTGATTCCTGATCGCAGAACATTTGAGGATGATTTCCGGCGGCAGTTTTTGAAAGACATGCCCAATATGTTCAAGTATATGGAAGAGGGACCGCTCAAACGATTCTTCGAAGGAGGAGGAGGAATGTCACCTTATATGATACCTTCGCCCGTGCCCGCTCCCAAGCAGAGCAAGCCTAAGATTCCACCATACGCGGATCCTAACAGCATCTAGTTTTGCATGGTTATTGAGTTTATTTTGTCGCCTTTGCGAATTTTGAACACCGTATCCATGCCGTCTACTACGCCACCGAATATAGTGTATTTGAAATCAAGGCGTTCTTGCTTTTGCAGGGTTATGTAGAACTGGCAGCTCGCGGAGTGTGGATTTTTAGGGAAATGCGCCATGGCCACCACTCCGGCAGCGTTGTGGCGAACGCTGGGTGATGTCTCCAGGAATAACATTCTTGGTTGGTTGGTTTTGGGATCCATATAGAGACCGGTTCCATTGCCTTTAGGGCAGCCTCCCTGGATGACGAAGCCCGGTTCATGGCGGTGCCAGGTAAGTCCGTTGTAGAAGCCCTCATTCACCATGCTAATGAATGCTTCCACAGTCTTGGGGGCGAACTGGCGAAACAGTCGTATCACTATTCGACCTTTATTAGTATCCACCACGCAGACCGGATCTTGCCCCTGGGGTTGAGCTGAAGGTTGGGCATTGGCTGCGGCTGGTTGACCTTGATTAGGTGCGGCGTTCACGCCGTTAAACATATTGCCTGAGCCCGGCGGGGTTATGCCGGTGGCAGGAAGTTTGTTGCTTCCTCCGAAACGGGCTCTTCCCAAGCCTGGTGCCACTCCCTGGGAGCCAGCTCCGGACAGACCAGGTGCGTTGGTCCCTGTTGATGTTTTGGTGCTCTTTGTGGTGGTGGCGCCGGCTCTGGGGCTAAGGGTGACATCCGGTGGAATCAGATCCGTGGGCACTGGTTCTGCCATGGACGCTGAGGTCCATAGTAAGCTGAGCAAGCTGAAAATCGCCCCGGTCAGTAGGGTTATGCTGAGTTTGAGTATTTGCCGTGTTTGTTTCATAGTTCTAATTTTAACCATCAAAATCAAAATCAGTGTGGATTTCGAGATTTTTGTGCAATTTCAGGTAAGAGGCCGGGATCTCCGCTGTTATCTCACCTTTCATTGCCTTTTCCAGGATGTTCCTTTTCTTGCTGCCGAAGACAAGCAGTATTATTTTCCTGCTGTTCAGAAGCGTTTGAAGACCCATTGTCACAGCTCTGGTGGGAACCGGAGCACCGTTCTTGAAGAACTCCTTATTTGCTTCTTTTGTTGATTTTGTAAGGTTTACGCAGTGGGTCCAGCTCAGCTCTCTGGTTTCCGGCTCGTTGAAAGCTATATGGCCGTTGATGCCAAGTCCGAGAATGGTCAGGTCAAGTCCGCCTTTCTCTTCAATCAGGCTGTCGTAATCGTTTATTTCCAGTGGGTTGAAGCAATTTTTCGCACTTATTGCCAGGGGCTTGTAGAAGTTCTTTTCCAGGTAAGCCTTGAATTTATGAGCGTTGTCGGTGTCTATATATTCGTCCAGTCCAAAAAAATTGGTGTTGGAAAAGTCCACTGTGTTTTCGCTGGCCATCTCTCTTATGAGGCGGTACATCCCAGCGGGCGTGCGGCCCGTAGGCAGACCGATACAGGCGTCTTGTTTGGCGCGGATCAGGGAGAGAAAGCTTTTGGCGACCTGCCGGTTGATTTCATCCCTTTTCTTCTCTGGTTCTTTGACGAGATTCATTGCTATCGGGGTTCCAAACCGCAACGGTTCTCAAAGCGGTATTATAAATATCTTGATATATTATGAACATAAGGACAGAGTCTTAATAAGTAATGCCGTCTTATAGGACGTTGGTGGTAGTTTTGAAAGAGTCTTTTGTAAGAAAGTTCGCATCGGTGATGGCGCTACTTTCTCTGTGCCTTGCCTGCTCAGGTATAGAGGCGACAAACTCTGCGGCTGAAGCTCAGTCCCAGAGATCCCGGTTGCCTAAAGCCGGATTCAATTCTTACTCCCGAAATCTTCGGGTTGGTTCCGGCTCCTCATCCAGCTCCGGTTCCAGTGTCGGCTCCAACTACAATTCCGGTTCAGGCTTGATGATGCGCCAGACCCCGGGCAGTCCTGGAATCATGTCCACCCCGGGTCTTCATGTGACCAGGGGGGAGAGTCGAACCAGGCAAAACTACAATCAACCATACAATCCCGGTGAGCCCAAATTAAATATGCAGATGGTGCGCTGGCCCAGGGAAAAGATGCCTTTGCTTGTCTGGATCAGTCCTGGTCTGGAGCTACCGAAAATGCCTTTCGACCAGTTGCAAGCCACCAGGGTCGAGCAGGTCTATCAGATGTTTAAGAGCCAGTATCCCCTGGAGCAACTGCCGGTGGCCAGTGGCTGGACTCAAAAACACAATTACATTGTCGCTGCCGGTATAGAAAAGTGGAGAGTTTTTCAAGACGAGGGATTACTCAGCTTCGGCTTTACCAACAACCCTTATGAGGCCCATGTTGTAGTGTTTTTTACCGATAATTTCCAGGGGACCAGCGGCCCCGGTGGAATTATAGTTGGTGCCAATACCTGCGCTCAATTGTTTACACCTGCCCAGCTTAAAGATCCTAATTTCAGGCAAAAGCCTGTGGTTATCGAGTTCTCGTTGAACGTTAATCATGATTCGGATCGGCTGTTGGGCGCCAGTGCCCATGAGTTTGGTCATGCTCTCGGAATTAAGGCCCACAGTCCCTACAGGGAAGACATTATGTACGCGGACCGGGTGGTGGATGATCTGTCCGAAGGGGACAAGGCCACTTTGAGAATGCTCTATCGCTCCAAGACTCCCTATGTCATGTAGACCTTAACTGAAAGCATCGACCGTGATTTCAATCTTCAAGGTGGTGCCTTTACCTTCTTCCGAAGTTAGCTTGATTCGCGCCGGGTAATAGGCTCTGATAATTTCCAGTCTTTCATTGATGCTGGGCAGACCGAATCCTCCCCGGGAGCTATCACCCACCTGCTTCTCTTTCTCCATGTCGAATCCCCTGCCGTCATCCTTCACGGTGATGGTGAAAATTGATTCGTTTTTGGCGAGAACTACGCTCACGTTTTTAGCTTCGGAATATTTTTCAATGTTGTTGAGAGCTTCTTGAATGATTCTGAAAATATGCAGTTGAACAGCAGAAGGTAGGTCAGGAATGTTGCCTTCCACCGAGAAGGCAAAGTCGGCTTCCAGTCTTTCGGCTGCTTTATCGACCAGATCTTCCAGTACTGTCTCCAGTCCCCAATCTTTCAGGTCTCGGGGAACCAGACCCTGGCAGATTTCTCGAATGGTGATCGATATCTCTTCCAGGGTTTCTAGAATCATTTTTTTGTTCGGCCTTCCTTTTGAAGTGAGCCTTCGCTCCATCATCATGATGTCTGCCAGAACTGTATCGTGCAAATCTCTGGCTATGCTTGCTTGAATCTCCTCTTGCTGGCGCAATAGTTTTTGAACAGTGTTCTGTTGCGCAAAGACAAGGTCTTTGACCAGATCCTCCCCCAGTTCGGACTGGAGTGAAAGGCTGTCTTTAAAGCCACGAGCAATACCAACTCTGTGGATGTTGTCCACATGTTCGAAATTCTTACCTGAATCGTAGGCAAGATAGTCT
>JAUIJG010000093.1 GCA_030431355.1 bacterium | reverse complement strand
GTCAGCATCAGGAACACTGACTTCAAAGAGCCTATATTGTTGACTTCGGTCAGGCACTACCGGACCGACGGCAGTCTTGAAAAAGAGTACATCCGGAGACCCTTGCAAGTGGACCCCATGGCCACAGCCGATTTTGTGGTGCCCAAATTTGATACCACCGGTGGCAGTGGTGCCAATTTCATAATTGAGTGGGTTTCGAAGCGAAAAGTGACTAAACCCATAACCGAATCAATAATGATATTTGCCGCTTCTTCCCATAGTGTCTCTTTTCTTTCCCGGGGGGAAGTGATACAGGCCCAGGCGGATGTGAAGGTGACCCATGCCGAGGAAGCAAAGTGGCTTCGAGTTAACTAGGTTATCTGCTTCTCTTATTCACAAAGTGGGATTGAGTCTGTGGGCTTTGAGAGAATCTCTTCTAAAGTGGTTTTTTCAAATGCTTGTTCAACCAGTTCGATTGATTGATCCAGTCTTTTGTGCAGAGCGCAGAGCACCGTACCATGAGATTCCAGGTCAAGCGGGCACTTTTCTATTCTCCTTATAGGATCGACTGCGTTGACTATTTCGAGAATTGTTATAGAGTCCGGGCTACTAGAAAGTGTGAATCCTCCACCCAGTCCTCTCTGGGATTTGACCAGACCTGCACGAGACAGTGCTTGCAAAACCTTTGAAAGATAGCTGCCTGGCACCCTGGTGCCAGAGGCAATCAATTCTGTGACCTGGGGCTTTTCAGAATTCATTGCAAGAAAAACCATCGCCCGCAAAGCGTACTCGGCAGTTTGAGAAATCATAGGGTCTCCACTTAAAATAAACTGGACAAGAATGTCCAGAATTAATCTTAATATAGCCTGGATTGCATTGACAGGCAAGTTGTTCGTGATCAAAAATGGATAAAAAGGTCCAGATATCCACAAATGGAGGATACATATCATGATCGAAACAAAACATGTTTGTTCCCTTTGCGATTTCGTTTTTGACGAAACAGTAGGCGATGAAGCGCAAGGGATCGCTCCCGGAACTAAATTTGAAGATTTGCCCGATGACTACAGGCATCCGAACTGTTCTGCTGAAAAGATAATGTTTGAGGCTTGTACTTGCTCTTCTCTTCCCCAGGGAGTGTAACTCCCTTAAAAACATAGACAATTCAGTCTGCTTGGAGTTAGGACCGAAGTAGATTGATCTCTTTGGAGCAAAATGACCATGAACGAAAATTCCAGTTGCACTGAGGAGCTTTTGCCAGCCCAGACCTTAGGTGTCTTGGTGGCTAGAGACTCAAGAAGAGTAAAAGTTTTTGACGATTTCAATCTCGATTTCTGCTGTGGCGGCAAAGAGACGCTGAGAGATGCGTGTAGACGAAAAGAACTGGATTTAGAAGAAGTGCTGCAGAGGCTCAATGAGATAAAAGACCTTCAAGATCCGATTCTGGGTCCGAATGAAGCATGGCATCAGTTATCTTTGATAGAGCTTGTCGATAACATAGAATCAACTCACCACTCGTACCTGAAGCGCGAATTGCCGATCCTGGAGAAGCTGTCTTCAAAAGTGGCAAAAGTGCATGGAAAGCGCGATTCTCGATTGTTAGAGCTGGAATTTTTGTTTCGAAACTTCAAGCAGGAACTGGAGCAGCATACTTTTAAAGAGGAAGTGGTGCTATTTCCATATATCAGAGATCTAGCTTCTTCCAAGGAGGTCCCTCTCTCAAAGTTTGGAACCGTAGCCAATCCTATTTCCTGTATGGAAACAGAACATGATTCTGCCGCCTCGACCCTTACGAGAATTAGTGATCTGACCGGGGAGTTTAGCGCTCCGGAGAATGCATGTGATAGTTGGAGGTCTCTATATCAGGGACTGAAGCAGCTTGACGGAGATCTAAGAGTTCATATCCATAAAGAGAACAATCTACTGTTTCCTGGTGCTGTAGCGCTGGAAGAGGAATTAGGTATTGGCTAGATTCTACTGGACAGTAGTTTCGCAGAGAGGAGAATGAGAATGCAATACAGGAAGCTATGGCTAGGTCTAACTTCTGTGATAGTAATTTCCTTTGCTGTTCTAGGTTTCTATGGATATGAGATTTATGTACAAGCGCCACCGGTTCCCAACAAAGTAGTGGATGATGATGGCTCTGTTCTGTTCACCGGGGATGATATCAGAGACGGACAGAACATCTGGCAGAGTATTGGTGGTCAGGAGGTGGGGTCAATTTGGGGACATGGTGCCTATGTGGCACCGGACTGGTCTGCCGATTTTCTCCACCGAGAGTGCCAGTGGATGCTTGATTACTGGTCCAGGAGGGATTATGGCGAAAGCTTTAGTCGCCTGGGAAAAGAGAATCAGGCGGCACTGAAAGAGAGACTAAAACAAGAGGTTCGTGAAAATCGATTTGATCCTGAAACAGGAGTTGTTAAGGTTTCTTCGGTTCGTCGTCAAGCCATTGAAGAAGTTGGGCGGCATTACTCAGGATTATTTGGAAATGATCCTGCTCTTAAGAAGCTGAGGGATGCATACGCAATTCCTGCCAATACCATTAAGACTCAGTCAAGACTAGACAAGTTGAACGCATTTTTTTTCTGGACATCCTGGGCCTGTTCAACAAACAGGCCAGAGGCGGATATTACCTACACTAACAACTGGCCTCCAGAAGATCTAATTGGTAATAGCCCGACCGGAGCCATAGTAGTCTGGTCTGTGATCAGTTTTGTTGTTTTGCTGGCTGGTATCGGAACTCTTGCCTGGTACTTCGCCGCACAACAATCTAAAGAGGTTCACCATGATGTTCCTTCAAAAGATCCTTTACTGGCACTAGAGCCTACTAATTCTATGAAAGCTACTCTTAAATATTTTTGGGTAGCCGGAGCCTTGTTCGTCTTGCAGGTTGGTCTCGGGGCGATTACAGCTCATTATGGTGTTGAAGGTGGTGGTTTCTATGGAATTCCACTAGCTGACTGGTTGCCGTATTCAGTGACCAGAACCTGGCATACCCAGCTGGCTATCTTCTGGATTGCTACCACCTGGTTGGCCACCGGTCTCTTTATTGCGCCAGCTGTCTCTGGCCATGAACCTAAGTTTCAGAGAGCTGGTGTGAATATATTATTCTCCTGTCTTCTAGTCATTGTGGTTGGTTCCATGTTGGGGCAATGGCTGGGTGTAGCCCAGGTCTTAGGGTACGAACAGAATTTTTGGTTTGGTCACCAGGGATATGAATATGTCGACCTTGGCAGGTTCTGGCAGATCTTTCTTTTCATAGGATTGTTTCTCTGGCTCGGTCTTATGCTCAGAGCTATAGCGCCTGCGTTTAAAAAGCCATCTGAGAACAAACACCTTCTGGGTCTATTCTTGATCTCGTCTTTAGCTATAGCTGTCTTCTATGGTGCCGGTCTCATGTACGGACGGCATACCAATTTGGCAATAGCTGAGTACTGGAGATGGTGGGTTGTACATTTGTGGGTTGAAGGGTTCTTCGAGGTTTTTGCAACGGTAGTTATTGCTTTCTTGTTTACGAGAATGGGTCTATTGAGAGTGTCTACGGCCACCTCTAGTGTTTTATTTGCCACTATCATTTTCTTGACGGGCGGTATCATTGGAACATTTCATCATCTCTATTTCACCGGGACACCGATGCCGGTTCTTGCTCTAGGGGCGACATTCTCTGCTCTGGAAGTAGTGCCTCTGGTATTGATTGGGTTTGAGGCCTATGAGAATCTAACGCTCAGCCGAGCCAAGCCCTGGGTCAGTGCTTACAAGTGGCCGATCTACTTCTTCGTAGCCGTGGCTTTCTGGAACCTGGTGGGAGCCGGAATATTTGGCTTCTTGATCAACACTCCGATTGCTCTGTTTTACATGCAGGGTTTAAACACAACACCAGTTCATGGGCATACCGCACTCTTTGGTGTCTATGGCATGCTTGGTCTGGGACTGATGCTTTTCTGTTTAAAAGGACTGGCAACGCGAAATGAGTGGAAAACAGGATTGGTTCGCTATTCCTTCTGGTCTATTAATATTGGTCTTGCTTTAATGGTGTTGCTCAGTATTCTTCCTGTCGGGCTGATGCAAACCTGGGCCAGCGTCCAGGAAGGAATGTGGTACGCTCGTTCTGCGGAGTTTCTTCAGACTGAAACCATGAATGTTCTAAGATGGCTTAGGGTAATTGGCGACACCATATTTGCAACCGGTGTTGTCAGTCTGGGATGGTTTGTTTTAGGCCTTAAAGGTGGTTGGTCGATCTCCGGAAAACTTGACGATACTATCGAAAAGGAGAGAGTCTCCGGTTCCTAAAAGTAAATATTGATCCCGTCTTTAGGCTTATGAGTTTTATCTAATCTAGAGCATTGAACCTTTAGGTACTCTGCTACGTCTGAACTTGGGTGAGTGATTTTACTCCCTATTTTTTATCATTAGAAGGATTCGTAAAAATATGAACAGAGCTGCATTTTTAGCATTAGCTGTGACCTTCGTTTTCTCGGGAGCACCGGCTATGGCTCAAGGCATCAATCAGGTGCAAGGTAACCAGCAGGCAAGAATTAACGCTGGCCTGGCTGACGGTAGTTTATCGGCTAAAGAAGCCAAGAAACTGCAGAAGAAGTACGACCGCATCAATGAGCTGGAAGCACGTATGAGAGCATCCGGCGGTAAGCTTTCCCGCAAAGAGCGTTCCAAACTGTCCAATGAATTGAGTGAATTGCACAGACAGATCTCCAAACAACGTTGGGATGGCAACAATCGAGTCGGTGGCAACCCTCCCGGTCCTAAAGGTGGTCCTGGTCATGGAAAAAATTGGAAATACAACCCACCTGGTAAGCGCGGCGGCCCCGGTAGCGGATGGGAGCGCAGAGCAGGCAATCCTCCCGGACCTGCTGGTGGACCCGGAGCCGGTAAAAACTGGAAATATAATCCTCCTGGTAAATCAGGCGGTCCCGGCAGAGGTTGGGAACGCAGACACCACTAGAGGTTAGCTGTTCAAGCGATTCTTGTTTTTAGAATCAATAATTTCTGCCCTGCTCTTCTCTGGTGACATTGAAGAGGGGGCAGATTTTTATTGATTATAAAATCGGGCTTTCTCAAGTTATTGTATTTGCCAAGCATCTAAACTGGAGTCTGTGGAATCCTGACCAGGTGATTAGAGTAAGTTGGCGAAGAATAGAACAAAGTCTTTACTATCGATTCACCTGGCCGTGTTCTTGTTTGGTGCGGCTGGTTTATTCGGCAAGCTTGATCTGGACCCCGGAGTTATTACCCTGGGGCGGACATTTTTTGCCAGCCTTGTTCTTCTGCCTCTGGTACTGATTGGAAAGAATCTCTTTAGAAGCCTGAAACCCAGGACAATAATTGTCTTGTTTCTCTCCGGCTTGATCCTTGCCTTTCATTGGTGGTCTTTCTTCTATTCAATAAAAATCTCTACTGTGGCAATTGGGTTGGTTACTTTCTCGACCTTTCCTGTTTTTACGACTTTCATCGAGCCGCTGGTCTCAAAGACCCGCCTGGTACAAAGAGATATTCTTCTGGCGCTTTTGGTATTTGCCGGCATAGTAATAGTTATTCCGGAGTACAGCTTCGCCAATCAGATTACAGAAGGAGTTTTCTTCGGCATTTTGTCAGGATTCACTTTTTCTCTTTTGCAGGTGGTCAATCGCAAATTCGTAGGAGACATAAGCGCTTCCTTGCTCTCTTGCGGGCAGAATCTCTTCGCCTTTTTCTGCTTGCTGTACTTCATGGACAGTGCATCCCTCTTGTCGCTCCACAATATCTCGCTTGTCTCAATTGCTCTTCTGTTTTTTCTTGGCGCTGTCTGCACGGCTTTCGCCCACACTTTGTTTATCAAAGGGTTGGAGACGGTCCGAGCCCAGGAAGCCAGCATAATAGCCGGTCTAGAGCCTCTATATGGAATACTACTTGCTATGCTTTTTTTGCATGAGACGCCGCACTCCAGAACCATTGTCGGTGGGTTCATGATATTACTGGCGGTGTATCTAAGCAGTAGAGACGGTAAGAAGACTTGAATTTTAGAGAAGTTGAGAAAAAGAGAGTTAGAGACAGTTAGAGAAGATAATTGCTAGCGCCTTTTAAATCGGGCTACCTACTTTCTGTCTCGATGCACTTTTCCACCCTTAGATGAATGATCCGAATTGCCGACAGCTATTGATGATCTCCCTGGATAGCCTACCTTGGGGATATATATCCATGACTCCGGAGTCCTATATTCACTTCCGGAGCCATCGCCAGGAGTCCTACCGTTACCCTTCTTAGGATTTCTTTTCGGTTCAAACTCATTTTGAGCTGCTTCCTGGCGTGGTTTTTTGGGGGACTCATCCAGGCAAATGATCTTTTTGCCCATGGCTTGCAGAAGCTCACAAGCGCTCAGACCATCTGGCATCGGAAGCTCCGTGGGCTTCTCATTTCCTTCTTGCAGTTCTAGCTTTGGTAAGCTGTCGGTGCTGCCGCCGACGGTCTCACTCTGCGCGGAGCTGACTATATTCGTCGTCCCTTCTACAACAGCTTCGAACAGAGGTGAAGTCTGTACCTCCTGGCTTTCACTTACACCTTTCACTGTTCCTATTTCTGCGTATTCCGGCATGACCATACTCCTTGTATAAAAACGAAATATAAAAACGAAAAAGACAGGGGCGTCTGTTAGGGTTTTTCTGGTCATGCCAATTTAGATGCCGTCTGTGACCTTGCGGTGACGTGAGACGCCACCGCATTCCGGTCAGTTATTTTTTACTGTGCCTTTTCGAACTACCTTTAGTACCTCTTGTATCCTTTGTATCTTTTGAAGATTCAATCTCCCTTTCATACAACTCTTTCAAGTTTAGTTTACTGGACCCGGGACTGTCCTTTTCCGGCTTGCAGTAAATCTTGTAACCTTCCAGCTGCAGCCGTCTGCAGGAAGAGAGTTCTGAATCGTCGGTGTCACCGTCTTCAGCGTTGTCGTTACTGTTATTATCGGTAGATTCTCTTTCCAGCTTAGTGCCATTGGTAGAACCTATTTGCCTGTCGGAATTTTCTGTCAGTGCTTCAGGAGATTCTGTTTTTGACTGAGCAATAGCCGTGTCATTGTCTTCGATTTCGAAGGCTGGTAGTGTTTGCGATAGTGAGGTGCTCATCTCTTTTGTTTCCGGTTGCTTGAACTTTGATACTTCATTCAGCACCATTTGTGATAGCGATGATTCCTGCATCTGGGTAGCTTCACTACCAGAATGCGCTTCAATATACTCTTGCATGGTTTCTCTCCTGATTTAAAAACGTGGGTTTGTGTTTTTGATAGATAGATTAGTGGTCTATGTTTATGCTCAAGGTGCTTTGCCTTCTTTAAGGTAGACGCTTAGCCCTGAGCCTGTAATGAGTTCCTTCGCATTCAATAATTCCAGTGGATGCGATTTGCTTTGCCTGCATTCCGGTAGATTTTGAGTCAGCCGATTTTGAACGATGGGAGAATTCTAGGGTTTGTCCGTTAACTGAACGCAAACATTTCGCACTCCGGAGGGAATAGAGGCGGATTAAATTTCCTTGACAACGGTTTGGCGGTCGGTATAATGACTAAACCCAGCACGCGCTCGCAATATCCAGTTGCGCTTACAGAACGATACTCCGTACTACCTGAAATGTAGTACGAAACTGCCAGCCTTCCGGTAGATATACAGGAACAGGAGATCCCTTCGACTATGGGACAGCAGTTTACTATGGACAATCAGGTAGTACCACCGGAAGAGGTTAGTGAAAAGCCCGCTGCTAAGGGGGCTGACACACCTATCGTCGACTGGATTGATACCATGAAAGCGGCTCCGGACGCAACGCTAGATGGTACCAGAGGTCCTGGCTCGGAGACCCTGGGCGAGAGCTCTCCAGTTGTCTCTGACGATGTGTTGCAGGGTGAAATTGATAGTGCGCTCACTCTCACCGTAGCCGATCTGGCCGGGAGGCAGCCGGAGGTTAAGATTGCTGCCGGCACCACATTAGGTGACGCGGAGGTGGATGATTCAGCGATTGATCCTGCTGACTTGCCGGACGGAGCACCTGAGATTGCTCCGGAGAACAAGGCTGAAGTAAAAGATGATAACGGCGGTGCCGATGCTGATGGCGACGCCGATGCGGATGCCGATGCCGACTCCGACGCTGCGGTTAGTACAGAAACGAAAGAGATCGTCTGGACCGGAGATACTCCTGCCGGAAGCGAACAGGAGCTAAACAACGGCAAACAATATATAGATGATGCCACCGGATTCACCAACGGTATTCGCTACACAGATGGTCCCCGTGCCGGTCAAGAGTATCAGTTTAGCCGTGATGCTGCGGGCAATGTTACCGAGCTGGCGATTCGAGTCAACGGAGCTTCGGCCGATGAAGCTAAGGAGATAAAGCTCAAGAAGTCAGATGATGGAAGCTGGACTCTTGAGCCAAAAGAGGCTGCCGGAAACATTCCGGAGTTTCAAAACCTGAAGTTCAAAGAGAGTGAGGATGGCTCCGCTGTTCTAGAGGGTAATATCACCGTCACCGCAGACGGCACCATTAAGTATGACCGGGGCGATGGCCTCAATGAAGTTGTGCGACCCAGCGGAGTCCGCGATGTGATCGATATGAACGATTACTCAAGGATTAGAGAAGTAAACGGAGAGACTGAAAAACAGTATTGGGACGGCTATGAATGGCGAGCAGGGGAAGTGGACCCTGAAAATCCCAACTCTATTGTTTTTAATCCGCCTGCGGAAGGCAAGCCGGCGAGGATGGTTAGAGACGGAGAGAACGATACTTTCAGGGTTGAATTCTCGAATGGTCTTACCTATGATGCCGACTGGAGAAACCAAAAAATCAATCGTAGTGGCGGCGAGTTGCCGGCAGCCTCTCTTTATCCGACTTCTCATCTAAATTCCAGCGGCAATCCAGTATGGATGGCCGGCGAAGAGTCCCAGGATGCCGACGGCAATATCAGGATCCAGTTCAAGCCGGGGAACGCCGATGAAAGAGCGAGAATGCAGAGTGGAGAACTACCTGTGGAGACTCTTCTGGAGCGCGATTCCGATCGAGTTAGAGTGAAGTATGGCAACGGCACTGAGATCTCCACCAGTCGAGAAGGTGAAGTCAGTAAGGTCGAGCACGTGAATGGCCAGATGGTGCAGTTGACCAGAGATATCACAGGTAGAGTCATTAAAATAGAGGGACTTGGGGGACGCACTTACGAGCGACAGGGCTCCGTAGGGGAAGGTGCGGCCCAGACGACAAGATGGTCCGTATCTGAAAATGGTCAGGAAGTCGGTGTATTCGATGGAGATGCGAAAGTAGATCCCAACGGCACCGTCGATCTGGCAAATTTGAATGGTGACAGGATCAATTTGGATCATAGCGGCAGAATTGTTGTGGCTGATGATCACAAGATTATTAGCGCCATTGATGCCCAGGGACAGAGCTGGGAACTTGTGGATTCAGAAGCCGGCTCCGATAAGCCCCGCTGGAGAGTGACTGCAGACGGCAATGAGACATTCTTTAATGGGGAGATTAAGCTCCTGGACAATGGTGGCATCGCTGTTGAGACGCCGGAAGGTAAGACCGAATCAGTAAACCGAGATGGTTCGGAGTGGACTGCGCCTGGTGACGGCGCTCTTCCATTTCCTCCGAGACAGCCCGGATCTGAGATGGCAGGCTCCGCTTTTATGCGCGATGTGCTTGGCGTAAATCCCTCTGGAAATCTATATGATATCGGTGTCGTGGGAGTTGAGAGAGAACAGGCAATCTTAGCTCAGATAGAGGCAGGTAATATCCCTGACTTCTTGCGGGAGCCTAAAAAGGTTGTCTTGCAGGATGACAAAGGAAATACCGCAGAAGTTTCTGTCATGCCCGATTATCTCGCCATCGGCACCAACGACGACTGGGTGCGGGTGCCGATAACTCCGATTCTAGCCCAGACCATTGCCGACCGTTATGGCATGGAGTTGCCCACTAAGAAAGTGGCAGAAGCAGTATATCAGCAGGCTGATGTGAAGCTGGTCTATGATGGACTGGTTGGCAACAGCAGAGATGAGCGATCCATGACCGGAAATGGTTTTTATATCAAGAGCAACAACGCCATCGAAGCAAGACTGGGTGATACTCCTGACGGTGCCCTGGTTGCCGGTCACAAGAAAGACCTTATCTACAGTCAGTTTGCCGAGAGAAATCAAGACAGACTTGATTACTATGGCTTCTATAAACCTGACGGCACAGTTATCCAGGATTCAGGCGGTGGACCCCACTACAATGTCTACGTGGACTACAGCCATGGTGTCAGATTCGTGGCGGAAACCGTTATCGTAAACGGGAAGCCCATGAAGTACGAAGATATTCTAGGTGATCCTGATCTGGCTAAGTTGCTTGACTTCAACGGTACCATGGATGTGAACAACATGTACCGAAATCCGGCCAATCCCAACTACAACGCTTTACTCAACCTGGTCTCTTAAGCGGCATTAGACCTGGAGCAAAATCAGACTAATACTGGGGCTGATAAGGATACTGCTGAGGTTGGGTCTGGGGTGTAAGCTGATTTCTGAGGAAGTTCTTGAGCATGCCTTTTCCTGATTCGGTCATGGTCTGACCTGGAACCGCAGGCTGCTGTGTCTGCTGTAACTGCTGCTGCGGCTGGTTGTTCAGGAACATCTGTCCGTTCTGGACGAAGACATAGAATGCTTGCCCCGACTGGACATTGGTCATCATGTACTGACCTGCCGGAAGATTGACATTGCCAATCAGTTGTTGAGCGCCAGGAGCTTGTTGCTGAGCTTGGTTGACCAGGTTGTCCTTGAGTTGTTTGAGAAACTGAGCCTGGCAGGGTAACGCCATACAAACGCAGAAGCACAGAAAAAGGAGCACGGATACATAGCCTTTCATTTACACTCACCTTTTATGGAAATTGCCGACCACGCCTGGCATAGACGGTCTGTAGAATAATTCGATTATATCAACCATTCTTTCCGGCGAATATTAACTTCCTTTGGCGAAGCTTATCCCAATGGGACCCATGTGACCGCCCGGATATTGCACTGTCACGTGAACGGAAAGCTCCGGTTTGGAGACATTGTCGGCTTTTGCCACATTCCTGGCCAGGAGTCCTATGAGTGGGTCGAGCCTTAGTTCTCCCGCGGATCCCAGGCGACTGTTGACGTTCCTGACGAAGCTGAAAAGCTTGGATTTAGCCTGCTTTCTCTTTGGACCACCTTCTCTATATTCATCTTTCAGATAGTCTCGGATCCGGTACCACATATCAGGATTGGTATGAAGCTGCTTGACTGCGGCAACGCACTTCTCGACTCTCTCTTGCTTCTCATCCAGACCGGTAATCTCAAAATCTACTTCCCGGGAGACTTCGGCGACAGAATCGATGCTTGCTTCACTTGAGCTAATGTCCGAAGCTTTTCCATAGCGAGCTCTCTCAATCGCTTTCCAGTCTACACTCCTGTCAAGAAAGGGATGACGCTTTCCTCGGAAGCTAGCCGAGTCGCTTCCATCTTTCTGTTTTTCATTGGATCCATCGAATCTCGACATGACAGGGGTCTTCCGGTTAAATTGACACTCTACTGAGCTTATCACATAGGGAAGAGGTAGTTCTCTTGCCTTCTTTGCAGTATAATGGGCGCTGTCAGTTGACCAACGGAATCCCGGCTAAATCATCATGCAGCCACTTGCTAAATTTCTTTCCTCTACCAGTTCGAGGATGCCAGATATAACCTGGCACCTGCTTGTAAACCGAACTACCCAGCGGACCAGGACATCATGCTCGGTGGCATCCCTGACGATAGCTTTCAATGGTCTTATTTCAGCTGGTCTTTGCGGAGATTTGGATAAGCCGCTCACTGAGTCCGCGGTCCTTGACATGCTGCCTGAAAGTGATCACCGATCGAAGATAGCAGAAGGGCGAGGCGGAGCTACCCTGGATCAGATTGGTGAGATGGCCGAGAGTATTCTGAAGTCGCTGAAGCTTTGTGAATTCTCCGTTTCCGTGTATCACATGGATGAATCGAAAGGTGGCGGAAGAGATTCCGCAGAAGGCATTGGTAAAGATTCAGGTGAAGGTGGCGGAAGAGATTCCGCAGAAGGCATTGGTAAAGATTCAGGTGAAGGTGGCGGAAGAGATTCCGCAGAAGGCATTGGTAAAAAATTCGGTGATGATCTGGGCGGCTTCAGAAGCGCATTGCTGGAGTCAGGAGCAGAAGGTAGGTCGGTGGTGATCGCCAACTATCACCAGGGCGTGGTTTATCAAAATGACTTTGCCCATGGACACTTCGCTCCCGTGGCACCGGTTTCTTTGATTGGGGCGGACAGCGATAGAGAGGCATTGCTGGGAGTTGTAGACCCTGCCGTTGAAGGTGTTCCCTACGTTATAGACCTGGAGCACTTTGGCAGAGCTATGTCGACCACCGACAACACGGCCGGGCGCACTCGCGGATATTTGAGCATTGGTTTGGGCTAGCCCCAGGGATAGTGTTTTTCTTTCGGGCTTCTTCTTTTCGATGCTCGTCGTCGGATTTTTCCTTTTGATTCTTCTTGCAGGACTTCCGCACTTTTTTGCTCTTTAGAAATTTGGTCTTCACTATAGTGAAGAGGAACCAAAATCTCCAGAATTGGAAGTTGATCAAGTGCTCTCAGGACTTTTAAAAGATTGGAAAGTTGAGTCGATAAGCCGCTCTCCATTCTGATTATGGTGTTCAAGCTGATCTTGGCTTCCCTGGCAAGCTCTGTCTGGCTAAAGTTCAAATCAAGCCGGAAGTTTCGAAGTCTCTCGCCGAGTTCTTCAAGGATGGCGCTATCTGTCAGATCAGGCTCTATCACTTAATATCTCAAAAGTTGGATGTTATGCAGCAAATTAGGCTTTAACATACCAAAAGTGGGTTGTTATGCATATCGCTTCTCCTGAAATTATAATTGGCTTCCTTCTGTTCTGCGAACATATGGACAAATTGCCAGGATCTGTCAAGGATATGAAAGGCAGATTCAAGGCAGATTCAAGGCAGATTCAAGGCAAATTCAAGGCAGATTCAAGGCAAATTCAAGGCAGATTCAAGACCCAGCCGATCGCATTTGAGAAATTCTGACCAGGGCTAGGGTACTTTTGTCCCTCTGGCGTCTTCCAGCAGTTGATACCACTCTTTACGAGATAGCTCCACCGAATCAGATTTTGCCGTGGCTTTCAATCGGTCCTCGTTGAGGGTCCCTATGATAGGCTGGATGCCGGCAGGATGACGCAACAACCAACTTACGGCTATCGCTTCGCTGGTGGTATCATGCTTCTTCGCTAAACTTTCGATTGTCTCTTTTACCCTGGCGCAGCCACGGTCAGTCTTGAACAAGTCCCCGCCGGCAACAGGTGACCACGCCTGGATTGTTATGTCATGGAGGCGACAGTAGTCCAGGGTTCCGATTGCCCCGGTGTGGTCGTTTTCGCCGGTGTTGAAAAGAAAGCCATTAGAAATCAGATAGTGGTGCTTAAGATTCAGCTCCACCTGATTTAATACCAGAGGCAGTTTGACGTATTTCTTCAAAAGTTCAATCTGAGCCCAGTTATGGTTGCTGACCCCGAAGTAGCGAACTTTGCCACTATTGTAGAGATGGTCTAGAGCCCGGGCGATCTCTTCTGGCTCTACCAGTGGGTCGGGACGGTGCAGAGCAAGCAGATCAAGCCTGTCAGTACCCAGGCGCTTGAGTGTACCTTCCACCGTGCTTACGATGTGGTCATAGCTGAAGTCGTAGCGACCAGGATCCCCTTCATTCGGCTGATTGGCGAGAATGATACCGGCTTTGCCCTGGAGCACGAGTTTGTCTCTCAATCCCGGGTTCTTCTTCAGTACTCTGCCGACCACCTCGTCGGATTTGCCCATGGTATAGATGTCTGCCATGTCTATATGATTGATACCAAGGTCAAAGGCAGTGTTGATCAATTTGTCGGCTCTATCCACCAGATCTTCTGTGAGGGGACTTTTGTCCCATGTCCCTCCAAGATGCCATGTTCCATAGGAGAGGCGACTGACATCAAGGTCTGTATTGGCTAGATGATAAATCTTTGTTTCAGTGGCTAGTTTTTCCATCGAGCTTCTCCGTTTTTGTCCATCTTATCTATCTTGTTTATCTTTTAGAGCGAGTATTAGCAATCACAAACTCCTTGCCGACTCGCCTCTTTGGCACAGGCTAAAGCAGGAAATAATAGCAAATTATTGAACAAAAATTCAGGGCTATCTAGCCTTTTTCCACTCAATGGTTTTTAAGGACTTTTCGAAATCCGGCTTGACCGCAGCGTATTTCGCTTCCGGAGCTATGAGTGAGACTTCTTGAACGGCTCTTCCCGTATTGTCCGAATCAATGAGCATCAAAAGTGTTCTTTTCCCGTTCTCGGCGAATTTTCCTTCGATCATCAAAACCGGTCGCGAATTGACTTCATCCACCCAG
>JAUIJG010000092.1 GCA_030431355.1 bacterium | reverse complement strand
CAGACTATAAGGCATTAGTAAATATATTCAATGCTATGAGAGGAGCATGGTCGTTAAAGTGGAAAATGAGAAACTGCGAATACGGTCGATTGAGCCGGAAAATCGGCCAGGCAGAACAGCGCTGGTGAGTATTTTCATATTCGCCTGGTTACTTGCGATTATCTGGTATGCGGCAGCCTGGGCGATTTTCACCGAAGCCCCTATGATCTCAATTTTAGTGATGCTTGTAAACAGTGCTTATGTAGGATATCTCGGAAGAGCCTCAATAGCATTGAGGCGAAAACTTAATAATACCTATATCCTTGAAGTGGATCAGTCATCAATTCATTTTTCCGAATACGATTTTTATGGAGAGAACCGCTCCGAATGGGGGTTGAGCATTGATGAGATTGTAAGCTGCGAATATTATGCTTACAAAAATTCAGGCTCCGTGGTGCTTCGCTCCAGAACCGGGACTCGTCTGGAGATACCGGTCTGGTGTTTTCCTGAGAAAGGGGAACAGTTAATCAAGTTTTTAAAAAATAGAGGGCTGGAGGTAAACGATGTCAGATATTGAAGAAGAGAAAGTCGAAGATACTGAAGAACAAAATCGACCAGGGCGACCGGATGCCGACCCGCTTCCCGAGCCTGGATCAAAGCCGAAACCGCATCCGGGAGAAGCCAAAGAGACCCGACCAAAGCCGGAGTGAACTTTGTGAGGAAATATGGAATTAGCAGTTACAGTTATTGCGATAGGGGCGATTGTATTTCTCGCCCATTTGTTTTCAATTCTATTTGAGCGTACAAAAGTACCGGATGTTTTACCACTTGTCACCATCGGTCTTATTTTAGGTCCTATTCTCGGTCTTGCAACCCAGGAACACTTAGGAGAAGTAGGCCCGGTTTTTTCGAATCTAACTCTTGTTCTGATTCTGTTTGAATCCGGTCTTAATATGAAACTGACCGCTCTTAAGGATGCGGTCCGACCTGCCAGTATTCTTGGAATTCTCGGATACATCGCATCGACTCTGGTGGTCATGTTTGTATCAATTCATGTTTATGGGCTTGAGCCGATGACTGCCCTGGTGCTCGGTGCAATTCTTGGAGGTACGGCAGCTTCCGTAGCGGTTCCGCTTACCAAGGATCTTTCTATGACCAAAAGATCCAGAATGTCATTGATGTTGGAATCAGTGCTGGGCAATGTTCTGACCATTGTTGTCTCTTTGGCGCTTTTAACCGCCATAGAACAGGATAAGTTGAAGCCGTTCATGGTTCTTGGTAGTATCATCTCGACATTCACCATGGGTAGTATCATAGGTGGTTGTCTGGGCTATGCCTGGTGCACACTACTTGCTAAAGTAAGGACTCTCGATAACACTAAATTTACAACCCCCGCTTTTGTCTGTATCGCGTTCGGATTGGCGAAACTCTTTGGGTTCTCCGGAATGATGGCTGCTCTTGCTTTTGGGATAGTTATGGGGAACGCTAGAAAGTTGCCTCCTATCAGTCCCAATACAATCAGTGATTTAAGACCTCGCAGCATAAACGCAGAAGAGAGAGCACTATTTTCCGAGCTTGTCTTTTTGATGAAGACATTTTTCTTTGTCTATTTAGGAATGTCGATTCGCTGGATTGGTACCGAGATGCTCTTAACCGGACTTGTCATCACAGCCTGTCTACTTGCTGTGAGACCGCTAGTAGTATCATTATCTTTCAATCCGAGAGAGTCAACTCGCTTTGACGCAACCATAGCGTCGATCATGATGCCACGTGGTCTGGCATCGGCTGTGCTTGCTTCCATTGCGGTGGAAAAACAGATCGCCGACGCGGTGGTATTACAAAACTGTGCCTACACTGTTATCTTGCTCAGCATAGCTCTGGTGGCAATCTTCACATTTTTCTGCGAAAGGGGTTGGCTCAACGCTCCTGCATCAATTCTCCTCTTTCGATTTCCGGTAGATGAGGAAGGAGGGCAATCGAGTCAACCTGAGAAAGGGGAAAGCAATAGTGCCCATGAGGCTTTAATAGAATTTGTCCAAGTCAACACAAGCGGTGAAAAACGTCCGAAAAACGGATGATGTCAAGGGTGGCTGGGCGCACATTATAAAATCGCCGCAATACCTTTCTGGGACAATGTTCCAGGCTTGCCGTATGTATTGAATTTTTAGTTCGTTTTTCCGGCAACCTAAAATGTCGCTTGTGATATTGGTGTCTTCGTATCTAATAATACGCCAACGGGAATATACAAAAGAAGAACGGTAGATTTCCCCGGTTTCTTTTATGCCTATTCCCGGTCCTGACGGCGACAAGCCCCAAGAGCAAACTAAACGCAAGCCAGCTTCCGAAGAGGAACTCAATTTTGATGTTTCCGATTCCCAGGCGGATTCCGATGCTTCGGATGTGGGCTCAGATCAGGATTCCGACCAGAAACTGGCAGCCGAAAGCGAAGTTGACTTTAGCCAGTTCAAAGAGATTTTAAGACAGGCAAATGAGATTTCCATGGGTCAGCCCCTGGAATCAGATAATGCTGGAGACAAAGCGCTGGAGAGAAGCGACCCGTTTGACTCCAGTCAGAAAAAGCTGCGTACCCGGGTGGACCAGGGGCGCGGCTCTATCAGGCATTCCATCGATTTTGGCGAGCAACTGGGCGGCAAAGTGGCGGAGGTCCTGACCGCGCCTGCCGGAGAGGGCAGGACAAGGCTTCATGGGGAGGCTACGACTCTAAATTCAACCCTGGAGTCCCTGGAAGGTCCCAGGCAGATGTATGCCAATGATCTTACCGGGACAAGGGTGGAGCATGGTCTTCTTCTTATCTCCACCGGTGACGATTCCAAGATCGCCCTGGGCGAAAAGCAGTTGGCGTCTCTCGTGCGGGACCAGCCGGAGCTTCTTCTCGACCGAGAGTTTAAGAGGCAGATTCAGGAAGCCTATGCGGATATGAGCAGGAATAGAACTTCCGGTGATGCGTCGGCAAAAGGCTGGACCAGCCCCCTCGAAAGTTCTGATATTCTGCCGGATCAAAAGTATTTTGGTGCTGATATCGAAGAAGCGGATTCCGATGAGAGTCGATTGAGTCTGAAGAGTGAGCTGGAAGATGCTTTTCAGCTTTATGACCAGGGTGGGATCAAAGATTCCGAAGCGAGCTTCGAAGGCGTTATTGGCAAAGCCGAGGGATTGCACCATCGCAATCTGAGCCGGGTAGTGGATGGATTTATCGGAGGTTTGAGGAAGTCGGCATCCGGTGAGCCGCTGGGTCTAGAGACCGATCCCTGGTCCGGCATGGAGTCGGATGTGGAGGAGGCGATTAAAAGTCGGGAGTTTCTGGTGCCTGCATCGGCCACCCTTGCGCTTTTAAGAATAGGTAGCGGAGAGGAGAGCTCTTTTAAGCCTGGAAAGCTAAAACTGCTGGAGCACCTGGATAGAAATCCTGAACTGGCTCTTTCCGAACCCTTTGAAAAAGCATGGTTGGTTGCCTTCAGGGATCATGCCCTGGCTGGACGAGAGCCCGGGGACAGCGCCCCGGTTTCTGAAAATGGAAATGGTGGAGTGACATCCGAAAATCTCAGCTGGCTTTTGAGCGAAGATTCCCGGTTGAACGCCTCCCAAATGCATGCCCTGGTTAAAGATGCGGTTGTAGGCGGTCCCCAAGCAGATGCTGTTATGGGTAATGCTGAAGAGGTAGAGGTTGTCGCCCAGGCGCCCGAAATAGCTGAAAGTACTGAGACCCCCGAGAGTCGGGCGGAGGAAGCAGTTCAGCCCGAAGTCGATGAAGAAGCTGCCATAAGAAAGAGGCTTCTGGATGTTTTCGTCAACAAAGACGACGGGAGCACTAAAAAGCCTGAAGAGATTGTTGAGGCGCTGGAGAAGGCTGTGGAGCCATCCGAAGATGCCAGGGTTGAAACATCGAATGAAACCATTGCTTTGCCTGCTCTGGACAAGATTGCGGGTATTGAGAATCTTGATATACCGGAGATAGATGATCGGATTGAATTCGAGCCCGACCTCTGGCACCGGATCAAGGAGAATCCTCTTGTCACCGCTCTGGTAGCTTATGGTGGCTATCAGGTGCTTAAACAGGGGCGTAAGTTTGTGCTTGCTCGCAAAGCCGCCGCCGAATCGGGATCCGAAACCGGAGACAATTCCGGCGAGAAGCTCGGGGAGAGTAAGTCCTCTAGAGAAAACGAATTAAAAGCCGGTAGTGAGGTGACCATAGAAGGGGAGCGGGCCAGGGTTAGCCAGGTTCTGGCAGATGGTCGGGTGGTTGCCAGACTTCCCGAACGTCACACCTCCGCCACCGCCGAGTTTGCCGATGCCGTTCCCGAAGGTTATGTTCGCATCGATTCCGGTGAAGTGGCGCAAGCCAGCGATTCTAAGGTCGAGTATTACATGCGCAAGCCTGTGGATGAGACCAGTGTTCTTCCGGAAGGCGATTATGACTTTCTGAAGGTGTCCACCACCGACGATGGTTCTCTGGCGATACAAGAAGCGAACGAAGAATTCGAAATTGTGGAGCGAGAGAAGCTCGGTCCTTCGAAGCAAGAGTATGATGCTTTGCAAAGAAGCAAGACCTTATCCGCTCTGGATCTGAAGGCTAGTGAACAGGTAAGGGTCCCTGGCGGTTGGGGTAGATTTGCCGGTACCACGTCCGACAATAAGGTAATTGTTGAGTTGGTCGGAGAAATTGAAGCTGCCACCGGAATTAGTGCACCTTCGGAAGCGGATCTTGCCGAAAGCGGCTATGAAAAACTGAAGCTGGATTTGTCTCCCAGAGGCACCGAGTATGGTGAAGGAAGAGAGTACTTCTACCGACCGGCCGCAGACCCCACTGACATACACAGTCAAGACGAGTTAGCCGTGGTGGAAGAAGGGATGATCTCTTCTTCCGAGCGCTTCATGATTGTTGATCCCGCCGACCTCGATCCGATAAGAGAAGTAGCCGAAGGCACAGGGGAAGTCTCTCGTTCCATGGAGCGAGCGGATATTTCCACTAGCCATTATGGCAGGGAGTTCAATCGAGAAGGGCTTGAGCTGTCCATGCGCCAGTATTCCGATGGTGTCTCAATCGGTGTGCCCTTTAGAAACTCCGAGACCAGAGGGTATAACGAGCCGAGAGATTTGAGAGTCTATTCGGCCGATGGTGGCAAGACCAATATTACATTCTTCCGGGATGGACCCTGGTTCCATTTTGCCGACGGCAAGCATGGAGAAGGAAGCAGCAAAGTACATGTAAATGCCATCGGCAGCAAAGATTCCGCTGCGGTCGGTAGAGTTCTATATCCAGTTGTTGCCGACGCCTTGAGCGACAATCCCCAGACTGAGATGGGAAGGAGATTGAAGGAGCTCAATCTTCTTGGTGCCAAAATTCAGGACCCGCTCAATCGAGATCCTCGCTATTCCGATGAATCCGTGGATAGAGAGATAAAGCATATTGTCAAAGACGGCTCAACCGGAGAGGAGTCTTATCGCGACGTCCACCCGGGACCGAAAGGTCAGAGCACTAAGAATCTTGTTCTCTACACGAGGGATACTGAGTCGGCCCGCCAATTAGCCAGGGTTGTGGATGAGTATCTGCATACTCATTTGGAGGCTTCTCCCGAGCTTTTCTTAGACCCTGCCCATGAAACCGGACAGGTCTCTGATGGTCGCAGGCTCAGTGGTACCAACAGGGTGAGTGTTTCCAGGGACGCCTGGCCTCTGGCGGATATACCGGAGGGTGATTACAAAGATGCGGTCTATCCCAATATTATCTCCATCGGCATGGATGACGGCACAGCCAAATCCGGTCGCACTGCTGTCGGTGCATTGTTGGAAGATGAAGTTGGCGAGTTGATAAGAGAGCGAGTCAAGGAAGTTTATGGAAACAGCGGTGAGCTGCAACAGTCTGATCTGGATCGTCTATCGGAAGAGGTGGGCATTAGAAAAGGCGTCTTGACCCTGGACAATCAAAATAGAATTGCCGCCCACGCACAGATGATGGATCTCTCCCGCGGAGATGTAGCATACATGTCGGATGGCGAGGCCAGCGAGGGAGATTTGACCGGTCGTCGGGCTCTTTATTCACTATATGAATTCTTGCATGGCGACTCCGAAGGCAAGGATCCTGCCTATCACCAACAAGTTAGAGAACAGCTGAGAGCGGCTGATGCAAGTGCTTCCGAATTAGGCACCGTCGACGGGATCTCATTCCTTGAGTCTAAAGATAGCCCCAGGGCGGATCTTGTCTCTCTACTAAACGATAGACTCAAGGCCATGGCTGAGACGGATTTCTCTAAGCTGGAAGGCGCCAATTTCGGCGAATTTCTCCATGACTTTGAGACAAGCGTGCAGAAGTTAGAACGCCTATATAAAGAAGAGTTGCTTGAGGCCAAGTCCGAACTGGATCCCGGCCGTTCTCACCGGAAGGCGCAGGTGCTGACTGAGGAGCTGATCCAGAGTGCGGAGAGAGCCAAGCTTATAGTGGAAGGCATTTCGGGGCTGACCGAAGCAGAAGGTCGGTTTGATGCCGATAGCACCGCTGAAATTATGCGCCGTCTCGAAGGGCTGAAAGAGCCGATACATTCATTTGGGCGTACTTTCCTTACTGAGGCATTCTTGCTTGAGAACCGGGCCAAAACCATGCACGGCGATCGCTCCTACATATCCTCCAGCCTTGTATCTAATGACGCTCTTGAGAAGTTTGCCACCATATTTAATGAGCCTGCCCTCTCATCAAGAATTGAGCCCGGCTCCTCCAATGTAGAAGCAGGCCGCCAGGCATCGCTTCTGCTTCATAAGTTCCTGCGCCAGAGCGAGTATTCATCGATGATGGAGGGAGGACTCGCAGTGGAGTTCTCCGAGAAAGTGAGTACCCCGCAGCTGAGCTTTACAGATAGGCAAAGCGGTCGTCCGGTAAAAATTGTCTCTTTTGACGGTGTGGACGGTATCGACTCCACCGGACTCAGACATCCATATGTAGATTTGAAAGCCTCGATTCAGTTGCCTGAGTCATACAAAGAGGAGCGACTTGAAAGGGCTCCTAGAGCTGTTGTCGAGCAGCTTACCAGGCTGAGAGCAAGGGTCGATGGTGCCCTGGTGCTACCAGGTCGGTCTGTCGAGAACGAACTCTCTTCTGAGGGTGGCGAGAGAAAGCTGTTGCAGACAGAAGCTGAGATTGTAAGAGCCGCCTCCGACCGCTTTGAGGATCGTTCACGCTTGGTTGCCGAGGAACGCTCAAATCTTGCCGCGGTGGAGAGAGCTGTGCTTCGAGAGTTGACCCGGCAGGGCCTTCCCGAGTTCTATGCCACAGAAAGTCTGGCAGAGTTCACATCCTTCCCCGGGCGTTCTACAAGGGGAGAATTCAGCTCCGGAGACTACAAAATCAGGGTGTTGAAAGAGGCTCAGAACCGGACCTCTATCGCTACCCACGAGGCGGAGCATCTGGCAAGAGCCCAGCGTCTGGCCACGCTAAGTGTGGCTTATCCGTCCGAGTTCAGGGAGATGGTGCTTGACTCCTGCCTGGCGGGATGTGGACGTGGTGGACTGATAAGAGGTCTCGGTGCCGACAAGGTCGAATACAGAAAAGATTTCTCCAGTTCCGCCGGTCGTGAACAGATGAAAGATCTGGTCAGGGAATATGTTCGAGAGTCGAAACTTTCCGCCGGTGATCTGAGAGGCACTTCGGTTGAGGATGTGAGCAAATGGCTTGCCGAAAGAACAAATGAACAGGGATTGATCGATGGCGCCTCCCGTCTGCAAGTTGAATATGGCGGCATTAATGGCGGTGCCGGTTCTAATGACGGCATGACGGCGGAAGCCATCGCCGCTACAATAAAATCGGAAGTGGTACATTACGCCATAACAAGCCATGAAGCCGGATTAAATTTAGAGCCTTCCCGTGCTGTTAAAGAGCGAGCGCTGGCTTTTCAGCAAGCGATGAAGCAAGTCGGCAAAGGTGGTTCTCGTCTGAGCGGTGAATCCCACATGGAGTATTTGTCGCCTCTGAGACAGAGAGAGTCGGTCAATGAGATGCGCGGACTGATTGGCAAGTATCTTGCCGATTCCGGCATGTCTACTCAAGATCTAAAAAATCTTGATGTTCTCGATGTACAAGATTGGTTGCAGGGAAGAGTCGATGGTGGCGGTCGCTTGCCGGATGGTGCCACCCTACAGGGAGAGCTGGGTAGTCTCGATAATGTGGCCAGGCATATGCAAGCGGAACTCTCCGGGTTCGCCCGTTCCGCCAGCGGTGGTAGCAGAAGATCCAACCAGGATCTGGATCACCGCTTTAAAATGATGGTGGTGGAGCAGTCATTGGTCGGAGTAGGAGAAGGGGAGCCGCGCTTCACGCGAGAAGGCGCAGAGTCCAGACCTACCTACAAAAACAGATCCAGTGCTCAACAGATGACCGTCATGGTATATCAATTTCTCTCATCCTCCGATAAGTCCATGTTCGAGTTGCAGAATCTCAGCGCCGAGGAGGTGCATTCCTGGATGACCGGAGCCGAAGCCGGGCAGGAGGGAGCAAAGAGGCTGCCCGGAGCATTGATGTCCGAGTTCGGCAACGATCCCATGAGGGTTGCCGAAGAGATAAAGGCGGAGCTTGTTCATACGGCTTTCAACCACTATGAATTGGTCATGCCCCACAGTCAAGTTCCGGAGCCTGTATTCAGACATATTCTGGATTCGGCCAGGGCTCTTCAGGGCAGAGTGGAGCATCAGAAGGCGGTGGGCGAGCTTGATTCTGTGAAAGATCTACCCGAAGCTCGCAAGCTCACAGTCAGCATCTCCCTTGATTCGGTCGGTCGAGTACACGACCCAGCCTATGTACATTCCCGGACTGAGGTGAGTGCTCGAAGAGTGCAGTTGAGAGATCAACTTCGAGAAGAGATCTGGAAATCCGTCAAGAGTGAGGCTGTTCGACGGGTAATCTATGAAGAGGGTATGAAATCGCCGGTGGTGCAGAGAATGCTTCCGGCTGATGGTAAGATGACCAGGCCTCTTGCTAGAGCCATTCTAGAAGAGGGGATGAAGTCTCCTCTGGTGAAGCAGGCAATTATTCGTGAAGGCAGTAAGAGCGATGCCTCCCGGGAGCTTATCGACGCTATTCGTCTCGATGTAAAACGAGAACAACTCGACCTTGCCCTGGCTGAACTTGAAAGAGATCCAGCCAATTCAGAGAACCGGAGCAAAGCCAGGGAGTTGGCTGCCCATATTGCTAGAGATTTGAGCAAGCGTCCTTATCTGGATAAAACCGGAGAAGACTCTCTCCGGTTTTTAGTTGAGATGGATCTGCTTCCCGAGAATCATCCGATTCTAAAAGATAGAGAGTTGGGTCGGACTGCCGTACCGACGGATTATCTTGCCGGTACTGTCGGCTATGACAATCAGCCGGAGGTGGACTTTGGCCGGTTGAAAGAGGCTGAGTCCCAGATCCGATCCGAGCTTCTCGCCATTACGTCAAACCGTTCCAGGCTCAATTCAGATCAGACCACCGAGACCCTGAATCGGGCCGCTGATGCAACAGTTCGCTTCATTACCGATCCGTCGTTGCGTATAGCCGAGCATCTAGGTTTGCCGGTGGAGTTCATCGATAGAGAGAACTTCAAGTACACCGTAGATGATGCCGTGCAAGGCAAATATAAGATCGGTACGGGTGAGTCCTATGTGGGAGTCAACTCTGAAAATCATATGGTGACGGCTACCCATGAGCTGGGCCATGAAGCGCGCTGGTTGGAGCTGATGGCCCTTGGCGAAAAAGATCCCCTCGGTGTTCGCCTGGCGATAATGGATAACGTTATAGCCGGAGCAGGAAAGCCAGGCCGAATAGCCGTGGATTCCAGAGTCCTGGAGAGAGTTCCGATTAAGTCCCATGATGCTCGAGAAGCGTTTAAAGGTCATGTCAAAGAGCGAATTCTAAGTGAGCTGGAGGCAGCCGGATTTGACGTGGCTAAAGAGAAAGCCGAACTTCCCCCCAGAATAGAAAGACCGGGATTTGAATTCGAGCCGTCCTTACTTGCCGAGTTCGGCAACTCGGAAGTGGCAGTGGAAGAGGCCATCAAGGCTGAAACCGAGAGTTATCTTCGGTCAGTCAAGTTGCTTGATACCACAGAGCTGAACAACACTTCTTTGAAAGTGGTTGATTCAATTAAATATGGAAGAGCAGGCGAGGTGATTCGGCTAGCCATGCACAACCTCGTGGAGGCTGAAGGCGGAGTCGAAGTGTCGGCTGAGACACATCTAGCCCAGATCAAACAGGAAGTGGCCAGGTTGACCGCAAGAGAGCCTGGAGACTTGAGCACAGGAATGTCGGTAAGCGACGAACTTGTGCGTCAGGTGGCAGGGGATCTGCCGGTGGATCTGCAGGCAAGACAGTTGAGACTGGCTATTGATTCAGTTGTCGATAACTCAAACCGGGAGCTGGTAAGCCATGTATTAGCCACCGCCGAAGGTGAAGCCGATCTTGCTACTGTTTCAAGCAGGTTGAAAGAGATGGGGGCAAGTGTTCCCGATGCGGTAATAGAAGAAGTGCTTGGTTCCTCCCAAAAGAACCATGAAGCCCTGGCGCCCTACGAAATCCGGGAACATGTCGCCAGCAGTAAAGGCGAGGTGCCAACCCGGTCCCTGGTGAGACAACTTGCCAGAGAGTTTAATGTGGATCCCGATTCTATCGGCGAAGCGGAGATGAAAAAGGCTGTCATTGCTTCCCGGAACAATATCCATGAACGCATGCTGGAGCGTATGAATAGTGTTGCCGAGGGCTATCAGAAGCGTCCTCCCGGTTCAGACGAGCTGAAAGCGCCGGAAATTTCCGGTCGTGATAACGCTTTGGTGAGGAAGCATGTTCGTACTTTCAGCCTTGATGCCGTGGCTCGCGAGTCCGGGCAGACTTCCCAGCTATCCTACGCGATCTCATCGGATGAGACCGCTGCCAGAAAAGGCGAGGTTGCCCTGCGGGCTAAAGAGATCCATCGCGAACTCAGAGGTCTGCCGGCCGGTGACGACCGGGTAGAGACCCTGCGTCGGGATCATGAAAAGTTGGTCGATTATCTCAAGAATACTTCAACTATTCAAAGGCTACATCGGGCTATTATGGAGAACGACACTAAAAATGCTACCGCCCTTGCTCGCTCTCTCGTTGAGCCTCTGTCCACCAATGTCGACTACAACCGTCCGATCATGGAGTGGATGTTGGAGAATTCTCTTCTGGAAAGAGGCGACCTTGCCGGTACCGCATACGAAGGCTTTTTTACACCGGATGGCAGAGCCCGTTCTCTGGTTCTTGAGCGAATGCGTAAGTTCAGCAGTTATTCACCCACTAATGTCACCACCGTTAAGGAAGGTGAGT
This sequence comes from bacterium, assembly GCA_030431355.1. The sequence continues at coordinate 3,122 of JAUIJG010000092.1, read as the reverse complement.
CCGGGGTATTGACCAGATTCAGAGAACCTCTTGAAGTCAGAGATCTTCGAGGAAATCCAGTTAAGGTCGATGCCATCAGAGTCGATGGCGATGGTAGAGTCTCTCTGACCCAGGTAAGCTCTACCGGAAGGGAGAGTAACTTGCCTCTCGATAGGGTCTATTCAGGCAACTACACCAGGGATTTCATTGAGAATAATCAAACATCGGGTGGCAGAACCTTTACCGAGATGGCTGGAAACTTCGCCGACTATCTGGTCACTCTGGCAAAAGAGCAAGAAGCCGGAACCGAGTATAAATCCCTTACCGAGTCACGTCTCAGCGCCAAGAATGCCGCTAATCAGAACTTCAGAATGTACGTTGAGCCGGAAGCAAACGCTCTGAGAAAGCATGTCTGGGAGAGCGAAAGACCTGCTCAGCAAGAGAGATGGAAAGAGAATCGACTGAGCGCAGAAGCGGCGCTTCTGGAACCTGCCAGAGAAGCGGCCGCCAAGCTGGGCTTGCCACCTGAATTGATAGCACCCCATAACATAGTGGTGGAGATTTTGAGGGAGGCAGCCGGCACCTATGGTGACGGAATGATCAAGATCGGACTGAATGCCGATGATCCTGTAAATGTCATCGAACATGAAGTGAAGCATTTTCAAGAGTCTCTTGACCGGACTGCTTTGAAGATGGCTAATCCCGAGCTGTTCAGCAGATTGGTTCTCGAAGATTGTCTTGGACATATCGGTCAGGGCGGAAAGCGTCTCAGCTTCAACCAGGTAAGCGGAAGACCGAAGTATGAAAGTCCCGAAGCAGTGGACGCAATGAGAGGACTTGTCCGGGATTATATAGTTGAGAGAGGGCGTTCCAGCGACAGAAAGGAGATCAGTGAATTTCTTGAATCTCGAGAACTCTCCCCCGAAGTACTCTCCGAGTTGCGCTCCAGTCGTGGTGTCATACGCGAGATGGAGGCGGAGATTAAGCATTACAACGCTACCCTGTCCAACTCAGTTATCAGCGATGTTCTGGTCAAAACCGCCGGTGATGGTGTATTGAACCAGGCAGCCAAAGAGTATCTGGAGCGCAGGGTGGCTGAGTTCAAAGCCACCCTGGCTGAGCTTGCCAGTAGCGGAGGGGATCTCAGCTCCGCTCCCGATGTCAGAAAGCTTATGACCGGTATCGCCAGTGATGCGGTAGGCAGGGTCGACAAGTCCTTTTATCAGTTCTCCATAGAAGAGATACGGGCTCGCCGTTTTGAAAAGACGCGACAACTTTCACGCCTGGTGGACAGGGGAGAGAGTCGGGAAGCCCTTGAGGCAAGATTCCCCATGGTCAAATTCATCATGAATGATATTGCCCTGGGTAACGCCCAGGAAGCCGTGTTAGTGGAATTGAAAAGGATGGAGGCTGGAGACCCGCAGGGCAAACACCTGGAAGCCGCCCGGGGTCATGCCCAGAAGGTGATGGAGCTTCTCCCTGAAGGTTTCACAAGTAGCGATGAAGCAGTACGATTTATGCTGGAGCGCAATTTGATAAGCCAGGAAGTCGCTGCTGCTGCCGGATATGATCGCGTGGTGACCGCTGTTGCCGTGCATCGCAATCTTATCGAACCGGATAACCTGGCTGAGAAGCATTATAGAGAAGCGCACTATGACGCCTTTGTTCATACCTTCGAAAAACTTGAGCAGGGCCAGCTGCCTGAATCCGGTAAGCTGAAGAGTCCTGTGGAGCTGAAAGGCGGCGGTCGCTATCATGAGCTGGAGAGACCCATAGAAGCATATTGGGACTCAAAAAATATTGTGGAGATTCAGGGGATTACCGAAACTGCCGATGGTTCTACCTCGGTCAAATTGAAATTCAGGGATGGCAAAGTATTCGACTATCCGCTCAATGATAGAAACACGCTCTACAGCAAGTTTGACTATATGATGAAGACAAAGTACGGAAGAGCGCTCAGCGACCAACAGCGCATGGACCTATTAGTCGACCACTGGGAGACCCTGGAACGTGTGACTGAACTTTCAGATGGTCCTGAGTCAACTTCAAGTGATATGGATTCAAGACTGGAATCTCGTAGCGATAGCCAGGTTCGGAAGCCGGTCTCTTCCGAAAGAGAGCTGGCCAGGGTGAGTGAAAGATATCTGGAGCTTTCCCGGGGCACAGCCGATCGCTCTATGAGGGAGGCCCTGGTCAGGGGCCTGGACTGGATAGGCAAGAATCCCGATGCCGATATCACCGGCGGTGATGGTGCCAGGCTGCTGCGGGAAGCCATGGTCGGCGAAAGTGGACCTGGTGACTATGCCTTGGAGAAGGCTATCGAGACCGTTGGCCAGATCAAGGAAAAAGGAATAGAAGCCTTTGTTGAAGCGGTGAGAGCCGATGAGATCAAAGCCCATGCCGAAGTCTTCCAGGCAACTTTGCTTCAAGAACTAGGCCGAGAAGGGATTGACCTCAAGTTCCTGGACATGAACGATGCCTATGTTCGAGATAGCGTTATCGCGGGTCTGAGAGAATCTAAACAAGCAAACATGCGAGTGATGTTCTCCCTTCTCGATAGTCCGGACCATCCCCTGCATGAGGCTGCCAGGCAGGCTCTCTCCGAAACCCTTGGTGCCGTTGAACCTGTTGAATTGAAGAGCGGTGAGAGACTTGCTTCCGGAGAGCTCTCTAGAAGTAGTGGCGGCAGAAGGCTTACCGGTGGTTCTATCGCTGATACCGTTTCTAATGAGCGGCAGAGAGGACAAGTTTGCCGAGAAACTGGGCAGGGAGCTTGGCATAGAAGACATGGAGAAAGCCAGAGAGCTGGCAGGCAAGCTCCTTTCTTTCGACGAAGCCGAGCAGCGCCAGGGTCGCATGGAGTACGACAGATTGGTCGAGAAGACCGGTGCCAGAGCCGCCGGGGTAAGGGCCAATATGGCTGAGTTTGTTCGAAGACGAGGGGCTGTGGTCCTGGTTCTTTCAGCCGCTATCCCCACAATCAATTACTTATTGCACCAGGATGACACCACCGACTACAGTCCTGCTTCCTGGGTCGGAAATTAGCAAACAAGAGATTTGAAGAAGATTTGAAAAGGATTTGAAAAGGAATTTGAAAGGGATTTGAAAGGAATTCATAAGAGAATGAGATAATGCCAGAACCT
>JAUIJG010000563.1 GCA_030431355.1 bacterium | reverse complement strand
GCTGACTCAGGCGGATGGTAGCCGTCCCACCAGGTGGTACTGATGGAAGTGCTGGCGCTGGGAGCCATGATGTAAGCCAATCCAGTCCAGTCGCTGGTAGCAAGTGCCACCACTAACACAATCAAGAAGACAGGGAAGAGCTTGAACCACTTTTCGTTGCCTGAATCCTTCATAAAGCCGAAGCCGAGACCCACATAGCATGCGATTAAAGGAAAGTTTTTATAAATGCTGCAAGCGCGCACTTCGGTTCCCATCCAGCGAATTACCAGCAATTCGAAGAAGAGACCCACGACGCTGAGCCAGAAAAGCTCAGCAAAAATACCTTTGCTTGATTCTTTAGTATCTGCGGTCATCGGATATCCATTTAGTAAGAGTAGTTAAAAAGAGAATGACACTAGGTCATATCTTCCACCGGAAGAATACACCTAAGCACTATCTATAGCCAGTACAGCGGGCAAGTCCTACTCCGCCCACCAACTCAGGGCTTTCGAGGGAGCCTGCGGTTAACATGAGTGACCGATATTTCAAACACCCTCGAGCCGCCCGGAATCGGGCTCTAAGACCTGATCAAAACCAGGCGCTCCTCAAAAGAAACGAAATTCAAAAAATCGGAAAGGTCTGATCAACTCTCCATATCCCAGAGATACTTGCTCAGATCGCATTTTCCATCGTCGTCAAAAACAACTCCTTCCTTCTCCAGAAGTTGTCTCTGCAGGTCAGGGGGCATCTCAGGTCTTTTGTGCGTGCTGGTGTATCCCCTGGAGTTTATAACCCTCTGCCAGGGTACATTTTCTGAGTTAAATTGCTTCTTCCCGCCATTTTTAGCTGGTTCTCCCCGGGAAGACAATCCGTTAAGAGCCCAACCGACACCCTGGGCACTGAGTCTACCTTCCAGAAGATTAGAGATTAAACCATAGGTCAAAACTTTCCCTTCAGGAATTCTTTGCACGATTTTATAGACTCTCTCAAAGACTTCAGACACCAGGAACTCCTCAATACGCTAATCGAAGGACGGAAGAGAAGGGGGGCGACGACTCTGCTTCTTTTGAGAAACTTGCCGCTTCTCTTCTATTCTCTTTTCCCTGACAGCCCGTCCGGGTCGAGTTGCTTTTCTCCGGGTGGGAGGCTGGGCAATGCTGTAGAGCATCGCTTTCAACTTGTCCAGGCAATCATCGGCATTTGCTTTCTGGTCCCGGTGCTTCTGGCTGGAGATAATGAATTCGCCATCCACCGTTACTCTGCTGCCGAATTTTTCCAAAAAACGCATGCGAACATCGTCCGGCAAACTGGGACTTTCCATAATCGGCCAACGCAACAAAGCTTTTGTATTTACCTTATTGACGTTCTGACCGCCTGGTCCACCGCTGCGGGCAAAAGTAAACTCGAACTCGCTCATCGGTATTTGAATTTTATCGGTAACAGTAAGCATGGTCAAAAAACAACACTGGTGTACTATAGAGAAATCTAGCCAGGCTAGTAAAAACGGATTTCAAGAACATTAGTATACAGCCCTTTGCCGACTGAAGACAGGAACATGGACGAAGAAAAGCAGAACAGCGATAAGAGAAGTCCAAAAGTATCAGCTAAAGCGCTGATACCGGTTTATGTAGTACCTCTGCTCCTGGGATATGGTTACTTCATAAATGAAGCCCTGCGCATGGGTGGAGCCGAGGGCACAAAGGTCCTCATTCTTTCAGGAATCTCGTTTCTTTGCGGAGCCGCTTTCTTTGTCTATCGGTGCATTACAAAGACCAGTCAGGGACGCAGCAGCTATCTGGATACCAGCACAACCATCACCACCCTGGCTATCTGCCTGGTCTCGATGATTGTTCTCTATGCCTGCAAAGACTTTATGCCAAAGGCTTTTCTGGAAAAAGAACCGATAATCGACCAGAGATAGCGCAGGATATTTAAGTACCTGAAAAACAATCAGTCTTGCAGAGCAAGCGCTGCTTCAGCCGGAGCAGGTTGGTTGAAAATTCTGCCTCCGTCCCCGAGCATGTCGGCTATGAATGTGGGCAAGGAGAAGGCAGACTTGTGAACCATGGGGTTGTAGTATTTCAAGTTATTGTCTCTACTGAAATCCAGCGCCCTTAGTTCATCGAGATCTTGCACCGGGTGAACTCCTGCCTTGGAGCAATAGTTGAAGCTCCACATACCTGTGGGATAGGTGGGAATGAAAGCAAGATAACAGTGCACCCTATCCTCTTCAAAAATATCCTTAAGACAATGATTTAAATCGACGAATGCCGACTTGTTGAAATAAGGAGACTCGCTCTGGACAGTCAGACAGCCTTCCGGTCTGAGACAGCGATAGACATCTTCATAGAATTGACGACTGAACAAGCCCGTGGATGGTCCGACCGGGTCGGAGGAATCGACAACGATAAGGTCGAATGACTTAGCCTCTTTATTCTTCAGATACTCGATACCATCGGCGATGATCAAGTTCAATCGGGGATCATCTAGACCACAGGAGAGGCTGGGTAAATACTCTCGGGAAGCCCGCACCACAGCTTCGTCTATCTCAACCATGGTTATAGACTCAATCTGTCTGTGCTTCAGAAGCTCTCGCACACTACCACCATCGCCGCCACCAATGACCAGAACATCTTTGACTTTCGGCTGGCTCAAGGTTGGCACATGCACAATCATTTC
>JAUIJG010000091.1 GCA_030431355.1 bacterium | reverse complement strand
CCCCTACCGCCTGCTGCACCAGAATTTCCAGCCCTTCTAGAATTCACTTTCTCTACATGAGAGAGGATGCCACAGTTTTTCTTTTGATGCTAGATGTGGTTCACCGGACGGGTACGAACAATAGAAAAGAGATCTTGTGGAGATATCTTTAGCTGACTGTTCAGAGATGAGTGTTAAAACCAGTAGACCTAAGCTTCTTTTGACTGATTTGTGAATTTGATATCCCAGGGCTGTTTGTACTCACGCCCTGCTGCACGGGCTACGTTTGAATTCATCTTCTGTAGCATAACCAATCTCTCTATCTTCTCTTCTACAGATAGAGACGCAATATCACGTCGACCGGTGGATTTCCGGTCATAAATTTCTTCCTGGGTGGTCTTCTTATGAAACTTGCTCATTCAACTATTCTAGCCCACTTGTCAAGCAATCCATGCTTTTCAAGGATTTCATTTAACTTTTGACGGTCAGGCTCTGCTGATTCTACAGCCTGGTTTATTCTGGTCTTGTCTTTGGCACGTCCAGTCTCAACCATTATTGCCAATAAATACTCATACTGGAAGACACGTGTCGGAACCCCATCAAACTCTCTTTCGTCAGCATTCTGTAGTGCTTCTATTAGAAGGTCTGTTCCTGGCTCAAGAAATTGCACAGGAATGCCCTCTATCACTATATGCTCACCTTCAGTCTTATAGCCTTGTTGCCTCACCAAATAGTCGTATAGAGGACCAAGGTTTATCAACCCTGCTTCTGAATGTTGGAGAATACAGAAGATATCGAGGTCGTAGGTTGCGGTGGGTTCTGCGTAAAAGATAACACCAACCGCGCCACCAATGGCGTACTTCCCTATGATCTTCTTTTCTTCAAGAGTACAGCAAGAGTATAGATGGATTGACCTCAGGGCTAGTAGAACGGGGACTAATGCACAATAGGTCAGACAAGAAGCAATGTTTTACCACCACATCTGACACCACCTAACGCCCTGGGGCACATCAGTTTCCAGTCACAGAATTTAAAACCCAATAAACTCGTGGGGTATAGGTTTGACTATATTAGGGGTAGTTTGGTCTGAGCCATTTCAGTTATTGACATAACTTTCATGTTTAGCAAGAATAGTTCTAATGATGAGAAAGTTAAGCTTCAAAGAAGTAGCAGTCGTGATAGTGCTCAGCACTTTTGCTTTCGGCTTTCTCTGGTTCTCAGGGCTCCGCTTATTGGAAGAAGACTTTTGGCAAGAGATTACTCCAGAGTCTTCGTACAATATTGGTTTAGGCCACTGGCGCAAGGAATGGATTGGAAAACCAATATCTGAGGTGATAAAAGTATTTGGCAAACCTAATTCAACTTACAAATCTGGAAAGCAAACTACTCTGTGGTACCACAAGAAACACTATCAATTCGTAGCCAGAGACGGCAAAATAACTAAAGCTTACGATAGAACAAAACTCGATAAAAAGATAAAAGAAGCCAGTCTCAATCAATGGATGATTGAAAGGTAATCGCCTTTTTTCTGCCTAAGGCGGGCCCCTACCCTCTCTTTTTTTGAAACCCAATCCGCCAGATCGATCACCAGTTGGATCGCTTCGCATCCAGTCTCTAGATTGCCCTGAGAAAGCTTTTTATTTCTCCCTTGGGTAGTTGCCTCATCTTCTTCTTTTTTCGACTCTGCTAAGCCCAAACCAGAGAGGACCAGTCCTTCCAAACCCTCATGAGGAGCCAGCTCCTTAATAACACTCACTTTTTCAGAAGGGATTTCTAAATCAGCTTTTTGCGAAATCTCTCCCTCTACTTCGGAAACCTTGAATTCTTCTTTCTTTTCCTCCGAAACCAGACCAAGATCCCCCCCCTTACCCCCAGGTTATATACGCCCGATCCACTTTGCAGCCAGATATCAGAGTGCTTCTTCACTGTATTTCGAGAACAACCAGTCAGTTTGGCTATGGCCCGGCCAGTAATATAGCTTTCGTAGGATCGTCTCCATACTCAATTCTAATCAGCACAAAGTCCTGGCAGCCAAGCACTACTGGAACCTTCTTGTGCCTGATGATACTCATCTTGCTAGGCAACCCAGGGATGACCTTCGAATCTCATTGTCCTTATTGCATTGGTCACTCTGCCTAGAAGCTCATCAGGACCATTTGACTGCAGCGCTCAATCATCATCTGGAGCAAACCCGGGTGCTGCGAGCACTTTGTAGCCCTGTCAATATCTTCTAAAGCCAAAACACGAGTGTTCATGCTTGTTTATTCTTGCCTGTGCCATGCGACAGCTTCTATTCTACTTGTAACATGAGCCGAAAATACAATTCTCCCAACGCAAGTAATGGCGCCCTATTGCCGAACAGGTTCGTTATCGTATTAAGCAAGGACTTCTAAGATCAGGATCAGAAGAGGAGAAAGACGATAAAATTACCGGGAATTTTGTCCGAGGCTGATATTTTCAACCATGACCAGTATGCAGGAAGGAGAAAGGGTTCCGAAGATAATTCTTCGGGACCTGGAAGATAAATCGCATAACCCTCTAGAGGCGGCAAAGCAAACTGGTTTTGCCGTGATTGCCTTTTTGAAAAGCTCCTGCCCGGTCTGCCAGATGACCGCTCCTTATTTAGAGAGGCTTAAACAGCTGAATCCAACTCTTCCTCTCTTCGCAATCAGCCAGGACGACAAGGAAGAGACCAGGACGTTTCAGGAAGAGAACCTACTAACCTTTCCTATCTTGCTGGATACCGACCTGGAGATAACAAGAGACTTTGAACTAACAAACGTGCCAAGCCTATTTGTTATCAACGGCGAAGACGGTCGGGTTGAGAAAAACATGATCGGATTCGAAAGAGACGTTCTTGAGTACATTAACAACCGCTGCGCTTCTCCGACCGGGACTGAGAAGAAAGTTTCACTATTCACCGAGTCGGATCAAGTTCCGGCTTATCGCCCCGGATGAGGATCTAAGTAGAGATGGACCCGGGTCAGGTCCTCCATTTAACAAGGTAGAAAAAATGCAAAAAATAGCAGAAACATCAAGACTAATTTCACTGGCTGTTTTATTCGGCGGATCCGCCGCCGTTGTCTTTGTGGCGATAGTTTTGGTGAAAGCAGCCAAAGCAAACGGAGTAGAGGTGAGTGAAGCCGCTTTCAGAAACGGACCGGCATTCATCCAATTCGGAAAAGTGGCTGCCGGTGCAGCTTTAGTGTTGTTGGGCTCAGAGGTAGCTCATTTCCTCAGCCGGAAAAAGAAAGCGATGGACAAACCGAGGTTACTCCGCTATGTCCTCAGTTTTCTTTGTGCCACAACCGCCCTTATTTTTGCCTTCGGCATCGTGCCCCCCATGGAAAAACTCTTGCCCTCCATAAGAACAGACCAGGAAGCCCACGCTAAATTCCACAAATTGCACGAAACCTCCAGAGCCGTCTTCGGCGCTTCCATTGTATTTGCCCTTTTGTCGCTGATAACACCGCCCTTAAGCAAAAGAGAAGAAGACTGAGTTCCCAAAATCAACAGACTGAAACACAGAAAACAAAAGCAGGAAACATGCCATGTACTATAAATATGAAACGAAATTCGGTCCCAGACTCCTCAAAGATGGTGGCGCGGAATTTCGCATATGGGCTCCCGGCGCTAAAAAGGTAGAACTGAAGTTAAACGGAAACAAAAACGGGACCAAAGAGCTTAATCCTACCGAGCATGGCTGGTTCGAGCTAACCGTCCCGGAAGCAAAGAACGGCAGTCGTTATCAGTTTGTCATGGATGGCGAGCTGGCTGTCCCGGACCCGGCTTCCCGATTCCAGCCGGAAGGGGTGCATGGTCCCAGCCAACTAGTCAATCCTCTCGCTTTTAAATGGGACGATGAAGACTGGCAGGGGCGCCCCTGGAACGAAGCTGTGATTTATGAGCTTCATCCTGGAACTTTCAGCCCCGAAGGAAATTACCAGGGCATAATCGAAAAGCTGCCATATTTAGATCTGTTGGGAATCACAGCCATAGAACTACTTCCCCTCGCCGACTTTCCCGGAGAATTCAACTGGGGCTATGACGGAGTACTACCCTACTCTCCTGCCCGCTGTTACGGTAGCCCGGAAGATTTGAAAGAGCTTGTCAATGAAGCTCATAAAAGAGGATTAATGGTATTTCTCGACGTGGTCTACAACCACTTCGGACCTGACGGCAATTACATGTACGTCTACGCCCAAAATTTCTTCAATGCTCAAAACCAGACGCCCTGGGGCAATAGCATAAACTACGATGGAAAGTTCAGCGAGTATGTGAGACAGTTTGCCATAGACAACGTACTCTACTGGCTCACTGAGTTCAGATTTGACGGTTTAAGATTTGATGCCATAGACAGTATCATAGACAACTCCGACAAACACTTACTGACAGAAATTTCGGAAGCTGTTCGCAACGGACCGGGCAAAGACAGGCATATCCACCTCATTCTGGAGAACGTCTCGAACAACGCCAATTTCCTGGGCACTACCATTGGTGAAGCCGGATTATACGACTCCCAGTGGAGCGATGATATTCACCATGCCTGCCATGTCCTGGTCACCGGCGAAGACACCGGCTACTACAAAGATTTCAACGCCGACACTTCCAATATGAGCGCCCTTGAGCATCTCGGCCGTTCCCTGGCGGAAGGATATAGCTTCCAGGGACAGCACTCCACTTACTGGGGCGAGAAAAAGAGAGGAACGCCGAGCGCGCACTTGCCTCCGACTGCTTTTATCGCGTTTACCCAGAACCACGACCAGGTTGGCAACCGGGCATTCGGTGAGCGCATCACAAGCCTGGCGGAAGAGGAGGCTGTACGAGCCATAGTAGGCATCATCCTTTTATCCCCCACCATCCCCATGCTCTTCATGGGAGAGGAATGGGGCTCCAGGTCAAATTTCTGCTGGTTTGCAGACTTCAATACGGACCTTGCCGAATCTGTCAGAGAAGGACGATTGAGAGAGTTCGGCAAATTCGAACAGTTCCAGGATGAAGCATTAAAAAGCAAAATTCCTGACCCCTGCTCTGAAAAAACCTTTATCGAATCCCGCTTGAACTGGGGCGATCTTGAAACCCCTGAACATCAAAAGTGGTTCGGCTTTTATAAGTTACTGCTGGAATTACGCAAACGTTCAATCATGCCTATTATTGGCGATATTGAGACCGGCAAAGCGAGTTGGAAAATTCTTGAGGAAGGACTCCTCAAAGTAGTCTGGCCGCTCAAATCAGGAGGCGCCCTAAGACTGATCGCCAATCTGAACGATCAGGGCAATCCCGCCCCTCTATTTACCGAGAGCGAGTTTAAAGAAGAGAACATTCTCTTCCAGACTCCCGCTAACGCCAGCAGAGAAATAAACATGGGAAGCGCACTGCCCTGGTCGGTGATCTGGTTTGTAGATAGATAACCAGATACGATACTATCGCTTCATCGCTTCCAGGATATCCAGACCCTGCCGTCTCATTTTCACGTCACGAAAGTAAAATGTGACGCCGGAAAGAGCCACCCCCAGGGAAATAATGTTTATTGCGCAGCTACTGGCAGCTTCCAGGGCTCTCAAATAAAGAGGGAACTGAATATCCTCCATCCGCCCCTGAACATACCCCTCCCAAACTCCAAGCAGAATTACCGGCATATAGAGAGGCAGGGTGAGGATAAAAATAGAAGCGGCCAGAAGGCATACGTAGGAAAGCCCCCGGGGCAAGGCGCTGACAGAAAGTTGGTAGCCGTTAGAAAGGGCCTTCCGGGCAGAGACCTCCGCGTCCGAAATACTGACAAAACACAATGCCGTGTAGAGCATGGTGAAGCTGAAGGCTGCCACAAATGAAAGCCCTTCTAGAAATCCAAAGAAAATAGCCAGCACTTTGCCTATGAGCCCAAATTTGCCTAGATTAATGGTCAGCAAAAACAGAACCATCCATACAACCAGGACCAGGACAGGAAACAAAAAACTGACCCCGTAGACAACCATTACCGGCCACTGCCTGCGCCGGGCATAAGCATAACAATCTTCATACGCGATTTCGCTATTCAATACACATCTGATATAGGCACAGGACCTGAGGGCAATCTCCCACTGGCAGGCGATCATGATAATTGCCAGGGCGAATCCGGCCGCCATGTGGATTACAAACCAGTTCACATCCATGGACTGAGCCCCAGCCCAATGCACGAAACAAAATTCCACCCCGGCCATCGCCAGGCTGAAAATCAAGGAAGGAACAAGAAATATTGAGATTACAAATTTCCAGTTTTTCCGGATGAGCCGAAATCCGAGACCGACCAGGTCTCCTAAAGAACGGGGGCTGTCAGGAAGATCAAACATATAGAAATTGTCTTGGGATTCAGTAAGCAAGCCTTAAATTTGAGAACATGTCTACAATCGTCAGTATAATAGGATATCTGGAGATAGAAGATCATGACCAGCAATTTGTGGTCATCAGATAGCTTATGATCAAATCTAAGAAAAGAACTTATTTAGATCCCATCCACCAGGACATTGTCCTCGACCGGAAGAACCCGGCCGAAAATTTGATCATAGACCTCATCGACACCGAAGAGTTTCAAAGGCTCAGAAGAGTAGGACAGCTAGGGGTATCCTATTTCACTTTCCAAGGGGCAGAAGGCTCCCGTTTCACCCACTCCGTGGGTGTTATGCACGTCGCTGCCCGGCTTGTGGAGCAACTCCAGGAGAAACATCCTTCTATCCAGGAGTATCGTCCTCTGATACTGGCCTCGGCTTTGCTCCATGATATCGGTCACGGTCCTTATTCCCATGTGACCGAACAAATACTTTGCTATGACCACGAAAATTGGTCTTGCAGAATAGTCAGCGAAGACACCAGGGTCAGAGAAGTGCTGGATAATTTCAGTGAAGATAACCAGCTTGCTGACAAAATCGTCAACGTGCTCAAGAAAAATTTCAGCCCCAAATACGTATCTCACATGGTTTCCAGCCAACTGGACTGCGATCGATTCGATTATCTCCTCCGGGACAGCTACATGACCGGCACCAAATATGGTTTGTTCGCCCTCCAGAGAATACTCCGCTCCATGGAGATCGACGAATCCAACGAAAGAATGATTGTTGCCGGAGAAAAAGGCCAGGTGGCAGTCGAAGATTATCTATTTGCCCGGTTCAGCATGTATGCCCAGGTTTACTACCATAGGAAGAACCTGGCTGCTCGCACTCTTTTAGCTAAGATAATTCGGCGAGCCCGATACATCATGAATAACCGCAGCGAACCAATTAACTTCATGGATGAGCCTACAAGAAAGTGGCTCTCCGGGGAAGAGCTCGAAGTCAAAGACTATCTCCATCTCGATGATGTTCAACTCACCTATCACATCAAAATGTGGCTCAGAGACAAAGATCCCATCCTTTCGGATCTGGCTTCCCGCTTTCTCAATCGTAAACTATTCAAAGCCATAAGAATTACCACCCTGGAGAAAAGGCTAAGCAGAGACATAGAAGGTGAAGCCCGGAGACTGACCAGGGATGCCGGTCTCGACCCGGACTACTATGTGGGCATAGAATCCACAGGATTTCGTCCCTACGACTACTATCGACCGGAAGCGGACAATCCCCAGACCAATATAATGATAAGAACAGAGGACGGCGTCAAGGAGCTTTCCAGAGTATCCCTGGCTGTTGATGCGCTTGTAAAAGGTGACTATGAATCCAATTGGCTGGTCTACCCCGATGAAATTTCCGAACGCATCTCCGCTATCAAAGAACTGATGCCGGTCAAGTAACCCCACTGAAAGAAAGAGGAAGTAGATAAAAAATGTTCGACGCCCTTACCGACAGACTCCATTCCGTTTTTAAAAATCTCACCGGCGATGAAAAACTCACCGCTGAGAACATGGAAGAAGCGATAAGAGAAGTTAGAAAATCGCTTCTTGAAGCCGATGTCAGCTTGAAGGTGGTAAAAATCTTCATCAGTCGAGTAAGGCAGAAAGCTCTGGGCGCGGATGTAATTGAGTCAGTATCCCCTCAGCAACAGTTCGTCAAAATAGTGCACGATGAGCTTGTCACCATACTCGGTGGCGAAAACAGTCCCATCACCCTGGAAGGCGATCCCCCTGTTATCATGCTCCTGGGCTTACAGGGCTCCGGTAAAACCACCGCCTGCGCCAAGCTGGCCAACAAGCTCAAGGGCGAAGGCAAAAAACCTCTGATGGTCGCCTGTGACGTGCAGCGGCCGGCAGCTATTAAACAGCTTCAAACCCTGGGTGAACAAATTGATGTTCCGGTTTTTGCCCTGGAAGAGACCAAAGACGTCCAGGATATTGCCGACCAGGCCCTGGAAAAAGCTAAAACGGAAGGACTCTCTCCGGTCATCCTTGATACGGCAGGTCGGCTGCAGGTAGACACCTTGCTGATGGCCGAGTTGATGATCCTGGACCGAGCCCTGGAGCCCAAAGAGAAACTCCTGGTTGTAGATGCCATGACCGGTCAGGAATCGGTGAATGTCGCCGAGACTTTCAATACCCAGCTCGAAGTCTCCGGATTGCTGCTCTCAAAGATTGATGGAGATGCCCGGGGAGGAGCAGCTCTGTCGGTGAGAGAGGCGGTGGGCAAACCAATTAAGTTCATCTCCACCGGCGAGAAGCTTGATAATCTTGAGACTTTCTACCCTGACCGGATGGCCAGTCGAATCCTCGACATGGGCGACGTTCTCTCCCTGGTGGAGAAAGCCCAGCAAAATATTGACGAAAAAGAAGCGGAAAAAGTGGCCATGGAAATGCTCAAGGGTGACTTCACCCTGGAGATGTTTGTCCAGATGCAGTCCATGATGAAAAAGATGGGCAACATGGGCGACCTCATGAAAATGATGGGCATGGGCGGCATGTTCGGAATCAATACCGAACAACAAAAACAGATTGCCGAGCAGGGCGAAAAGATGATGTCCCTCTATGAAACGGCAATCAACTCCATGACTCCGGAAGAGAGAAGAAATCCCGACCTGATCGATTTCAAACGCAAACGAAGAATAGCCAAGGGCTCCGGATTAAAAGAAAGTCAAATTGGTCAATTGTTAAATGAGTTTCAAAAGATGCGCCAGATGTTTCAGTACATCAAGCCGTTTCTAGGCGGCGGCATGGGCGGAGGGATGCCTGGCATGGGCGGCGGTGGCGGATTCCCCGGGTTCCCCGGAATGGGCGGTATGCCCGGTATGGGTGGCGGCGGTCAGGGCGGCATGAAACCCCCGCCTGGCTTCGATCCCTCCAAAATGCGCATGCCTCCTGGCGGACTTGCCGGCCAGAAAAAAGGCGGCGGCAAGCCGCGCCTGCGGAAGAAGAAACGCAAATAAGCCAGATCTAAAGAAGACAAATCGTAAGTATTGCAAAGCTGCCTCCAACTAAATATAAGAGGTATCAGGCATTTTCCTGGTAGAATATCCACTTTCAATACCTATTGAATCCGAGAGGAAAGTTACGTGGTAAAGATAAGGCTGAAGCGCATTGGCGCCAAAAAAGCCCCTCACTACCGAATAGTCGCTGTTGACAATCGCGTAAGACGCGATGGTAAGCCACTGGAAGAAGTTGGCTACTACAATCCTCGTTCTAAAGAACTAAAAATCAACAGAGAAGCAGTCGAAAAATGGATCAAAAACGGCGCTCAACCAAGCGATACGGTAACAAGCCTTTTAAAAAGGGCAGAGGCGGCGGCGGCAGAGGGCGCTACAACACAAAGCTAGTCGAGTCCGAAGCAGCGGAAGACCTGGCCGAATACATATTGAAGGTTCTCGCGAGAGAGCCTGATTCTCTTCATTTTGAAAGAAAAAATTTCGGTCCAAGAAAGTGCAGACTCAGCGTCAAATGCGACCCGTCTGTGACAGGTAGACTAATCGGTAAGGATGGAAGAACAATCTCCGCCCTCCGATCACTCATCAAAGCTGCATCCGGCAGATATGGCAAACGCGTTGATATAGTGGTCTCTTAGTGAGCACGCAAGAGCACTCATCAGAAAATCACAAGAATCTCCTGGAGATCCTTGTGGAAAAAGGTTTGATTTCTCAAGCCCAGGCAGATTTAGTGGAGTCCGATTCGGGCTCTACTTCAATGTCGGTGGATGAAATTCTGCTTGCCCGGGGCTGGGTGGACGAAAGCTTTCTCGCTAAAATCAGCTCTAGCTTAAACAAAAGCAAGCCGGAGCAGAAATCGGAGCAAACGACCGCCCCTGGCGAACGAAGCTATAACGATAATCTCAAAAATTACCGCACAATTCTGGCGGACATCCTGGGAGAGTCCAGCGAATAAGGGCGGATAGTCTGTGACAAGAACGACCCCGAAAGGATCAGAGATTCTCATTCGCCTGGCGCGGATAGAAGACGCCGAAGCACTAAGGCGAATTTACGAGCCCTACTGCCTCGACTCAATCATCACCTTTGAAGAAGAAGCCCCCTCTCTTGCCGAAATGGAGGAGAGAATATTGTCTGTCACTTCTTTTCTGCCCTGGCTAGTGGCCGAAGACAGAGACAATATAATTTTAGGCTACGCCTACGCAGGAAAACATCGCCTGCGCCGCGGATATCAGTGGTCCGTCGAAACCTCCGTCTATCTCCGACAAGGTGAGAGCGGTCGGGGAGTCGGAAAAAAACTGTATGGAACACTTTTCGAAATATTGAAAGCCCAGGGTCTAATCAATGCCTATGCCGGCATAGCCCTGCCCAACGAAAAAAGTGTCGGATTTCATGGCGCTCTTGGATTCAAGCAATTCTGCAACTATGAAAAAGTGGGCTTCAAAAACGGTCAATGGATAGATGTTTCCTGGTGGCACAGACTAATAAATCCCGTTCCCGAAGGGATTCCTGATGCCCCCCTGGCGATTTCCCAGGTCAACCTTGACACTATAATCGGTACCAATTCAACAAAGAACTAGAATTAGAATTTGGCGAAGCAATTAGGGTAAACTTAATTGAGAAGGTAAACAGCAATAGAAGAAGGTTGATTCACGATTATGTCGAATAGAGCGAAATACCTGGCGGCAATATCCTTTTCCCTCTTTCTCTCCTTCTGTCCTGGTGGCGTCAATACTTACGCGGCTGATTACTTTTCCGCCGGCGTAAAACTCTTCGACAGCCAGCGTTTTGAAGAAGCCGGCAAATATTTCAAGCATGTCTTGAGCAAGAATCCAAGACATATCCAGGCAATCTATTATCTGGGCGCCTCCTTGCAAAATTCCGGTGATATCTCCGGAGCGATAAGCTATTACAGCTACCTCCTCAAACATTTTCCAAAGACGGAGAGCGCGGGCTATGCTCGCAAAGCCTTAGAAGAGCTAAAAAGCCAGGGCTACTCCCAGTCGACCTCAAAAAGACCAGCAACAAGAAGCGTAAGAACAGGGGGACGAGGCGACTTCATCCCAGACTCTGAAACAGTAGGATTTAAGAAGACCGGAGCCCAGGAACATCCACTGGTTAACGTGCGAGTGAACGGGCGAAACCTTCAAATGATCTTCGACACAGGCTCGACTATCTGCCTGGTAGGCAAGAACCATTTGCAACAAGTGGGCATCGCTCCGCCTGCCGGTCCGGCAACCAACAAGGTAAAAGCAGTGGGTGGTGTTGTTGATGCCTGGGAAGTCAAAACCCAGATGGCGCTGGGCAACATCACTAGAACGGTCGATCTTGTCGTTATAGACACTCTCAAAACTCCCCTTTTGGGCCAGAGCTTTTACGGTGATTTAAAGTATGAAGTAGACAACGCCCGGGGGGTGATTAGCTTCAAAAAGCCAGGCGGAAAGGGTGATTTCGTACCAACCAACACCATAGACATTCCCCTCAAGATCGAAGGCAATGATCTGGTTGTGATCGCTAAAGTAAATGGACGGCCCATGCCTTTCTTCTTCGATACCGGTGCCAGCGCCAGTATAATGACTTTCCAGGAACTTCAGACTATGGGCGACAGAGGCTTTCGTAAAATTGGCGGAACATCCGGTGGAAGTGGTGCATCGGGATCGATAAAAAGCCAGCGTTATGAAGTGGATATGATCGAGTTGGGACCGATTAGAAAGCACAATCTGGTGATTGCTGTTTCTAAGGACTACAACTTCAAATATGGGCTTCTCGGTAGGGATTTCTTCGGCAATAGACGATTTGTTGTGGACCGCCAAAACAAAGTGGTTAGATTCCACAGATAGCCGATGCTCTAGTTTAGGACTGCAGCTCTTCTCTTAGATAGCGGATCTTGCGACGTACATAATCACTATATATGGTTGCTAGCTGAAGACCGAGGGCGCCATCGATAAAGCCGCCGCGCAAAAAGTATCTGTACATGAAAGTCCAGGCCGGATGCAGCATTTCATTTACCGGATGGGCTTTCCAGCCTCCACGACCCTGCTTAGCGAACTCTCTGGCGGAGAGTCGAGCGTATTTATCCATGGCTTCAGAAAACTGAGCCACATCTTTGTATGCAAAATGGCGCATTTCATTGGCTAGCATTCCCACCGGTCCATCAATTTTTATCGCTTCATGCACCATTCTGTCGTTAAACTTGCCCGCCCCGTTTCTGATTAGCCTCAGTTGAGCGTCAGGGTAGAAGCCACCATGGGCAACTCGGACATCTCCGATATACAAGGCCCGGGGAATTTTATAGCCGGACATTGAGTTAGATTCGCTCCGGGATTCAGCGCCAGCCAAAAGAGCCTTAATCTCCGCTCGCAAGTCCGGAGTGACGACCTCGTCGGCATCTAGACTGAGTATCCAATCTCCTTTGGCTAAATCCAGGGCGAAATTCTTCTGAGCCGCGTATCCCAGCCAATCCTGATGCAGGACATTGGCTCCCTTCTCATTTGCAATCTCCATGGTCCGATCGGAAGAGCCGGAATCCACAAGAATCATTTCATCGGCAATATCCGCCACCGCATCAAGGACCTTTCCTATGGTGCGCTCTTCGTCCTTAGCAATAATCACTACCGATAGTGTCATTATCTGATTCGGGTAAACTTGATCACTTTATTGACGTTGTCGATAGAGTATCTATAGTTTTTGTAAAAATCTTGTCCCAATAGAGGATGCGGCAGAGACTTCTGTTTGGTGACACTAATCTCAAAATTTCTATGCTCAATCGGACCCATACTAATGGAACTAACAGGAAATGCAATATCGAGAGACTGACCCTGAACTCCAGTATGCCTGGAAATTCTAACTCTTTTGGGTATCGCGATTCCCAGCTCACCACAATGCTTAACTGACAACAACACTGGCGTAGCGCCGGTATCAAAGAACATAGGAATCTCCCTTCCATTCACTTTCACTTTTACGATTATCTCTCTACCTTCATTCGTAAAAGGAACTTCGTATCTATCTGAGCTTGAGCTGGAATAAGCGGATCCACGACTCTGCGCGCTAGTGACTCGATCATTGCGAACGAAAAGAATTGTTTTTCCTGCATCATCTATAGTGTATTGGAAGTCGGCAAAAAAGGTCTGCCCCAACAATGGCTCACCCTTGTACGCCGGAACGAAGCGAATGGGAAAGTTCTCCTTCTGAATCGGACCAACCTTGAGAGTAACCTTGACTATCCAAGTAGCCTGAATACCATTCTTCCCTACACCTCGGGTAACTGTTTGCGGCTTTCCGGTAGGAATCGGAAGACCAAGCTGTTCAAAGTGGCACTTTCCAAATACACAACTCTCCGCCCCGGTATCAAAAAAAACGGTGATCGGTCTTCCATTGACGCTTGCAGGAAGAAGCTGATGCGGACTACCTGGATTCTGGTGATACCGAATTCGAGCCTCAGGAGGCAAATTACCATAGCTCTCACCGGAAGATGCAGCGGTTGTAGAAATACTAGACGTCCTGCTCGATGAAGCAGAAGTAGAACGAGAAGGTGAATTCGGCACGGTAGTTGGAAAACTTCTGGATCTGCTTGCAGGGTTTTGAGCTGCGCTAACCGCCGCCACATAAGCATTGGGGTTAACTTTCTGGAGTCGGGTAGCCGCTTTATCATAAACCCGGGTCTTGTACCCTAAAACCATCGCCCGGGCATACATGTTTGATGCGGTCTTTAAGTCTCCACCTTTTTCATAACAAAAACCAAGGAAATAATAAGCCCTGTAATCCCTGGGATTATGGGCTATAACCTTACCCAGATTCTCCATGGCGTACTTATAGTTTCCTGACTTAACCTGCTTGACGCTCATCTGAAAAAGCTCATCGGCGGCAAAGCAAAGATTACCCTGGGTCAAAAACAGAGCAAAAACAAGAGATAGTGCCAGAAAAAGACGAGTAACTAGTTTCACAAGATCCACTCTCAATACAGGGCTCCTATATTAAGTACCCCGGGCAGCATATCATCAAAGCAGGCGATCAATCAGGAACCGATTTCGCTGGCCACTATATTCTTCTGAATCTCGGAGGTGCCTTCGCAAATCTCCATCACTTTTGAGTCTCTATAGAACTTCTCCATGGGCTGGTCGCAGCTCACACCCAGCGCGCCGAAAATCTGTACAGCTTCTGAGCTATGCACCTGGGCAACTCGGGACGCATAATACTTGCACATGGCG
>JAUIJG010000562.1 GCA_030431355.1 bacterium | reverse complement strand
AGAGTTTGCTGGGATTTTTTAGGTTTTTTCATGGGCGAGATTTCTTTCGTCTGGATTGAACGGGCTGGTTTTAGCCCAGACAAGCTTGATTCTATAGCCTTGTCGAACAAATTGCTTTATTGCAGTTTTACATTTCTTTGTAAAATGCACCTCTTTCGTTCGGTTTCGCTCAGGCTGTTTTTTCCGGTTCAGCAGCAGGGCTGTTTTTCGGCTTGTCCGTGTATTTTGACTCTGTCCCTTCCATAAGCCGTTTGATATTTGACCTGTGACGCAGGGTTACATAGAGGAAAGCTATAACCGCGTAGCCCAGTATCGCCTGTGGTGCATGGAGGATGAACATTATGATCGGACAGGCCACGGCGGCGGTAATGGATGCCAGGGAGACAATTTTGCTGGTGAATAGAACGGCCAGCCATACCAGAAGTGTCCCCAGGGCGCCTAGGGGATGAAGCGCAAACAGAGTGCCTATGCCTGTGGCCGCGCTCTTACCTCCGCTGAATTTCAGAAATATTGAGCGGCTGTGTCCGAAGATGGAGCAGATTGCTGCCATCACTCCGGCTAGATTAGGCATTAGTGCGGGGAGAAGTTCCGGATGGGTGCTCTGTATGTAGAGCGCCACCGCGACCGGTAGATAACCCTTTGCGATATCTACCACCAGGACAATCAAAGCTTCTTTTTTGCCGACGCAACGCAACACATTGGTGGCGCCGGTGGAGCCACTGCCGCATTCCCTAATGTCTATACCTTTGGTGGCTTTGCCGAGCCAGTAGCCGGTCGGAATTGATCCGAGCAGATAGCTTACAAGGGCGATTAGAGAGAGGGTAAGATACTCCACTATTAACTCTTAAAACTCCTGGCCGTTTTGCTCTTGGAACGAGCGGCTATACGAATCGGGGTTCCGTAAAATCCGAATGATTCTCTGAGTTTGCGCTCCAAATAAGATTTGTAGTTTTTAGGGAGGAGATGCTCGTCGTTGACAAAGAGTACGAAAGTTGGTGGTGATGCCGAAACCTGGGTTGCATAGTAGATTTTTAAGCGCTTGCCTCGCTTGCCCGAAGGGGGTGGGACCAGGGCCACACTCTCGTTTACTATCTGATTGACGAGACTGGTGGAGATTCTGCGAGTGGTTTCACTGTAGGCTTTGACGGCGGCGTCTAAGATTTTTTGCACCCGTACTTTATTGAGGGCGCTGGTGAATACAACCTCCGCGTAGCCCACATGGCGCAATTCCGCTTTCACTTCATCCAGGATTTTATTCATGGCGGAGGATGACTTGTCGTCTTTCAGGTCCCATTTGTTCATGACAATGACCACTGCTCTGCCGGCTTCTTCTATCTTGCCGGCGATTCTTTGATCCTGTTCTGAGATATCTTCGGAGACATCGAGAACATGAACAACCACATCGGCCTGGGAGATCGCCCTCAGGGAGCGAGCCACAGAAAATGACTCCACGCCATATTTGACTTTGGACTTTCTTCTTATTCCAGCGGTGTCGATGAGAATGTACTCTTCACCGTGATATTTGATCCTGGTGTCGATAGCGTCCCGGGTAGTGCCTGAATCCGGTGAGACTATGGTGCGGTCCTCGCCGCAGAGTACGTTTAGAATCGAAGACTTGCCCACATTTGGTTTACCCACAATGGCTATGGAGATAGGTCCCGTTCTCTCTTCTGATTCGGAATCTTCCTCGCCCGGGGCAGGCGTATCAGCCTCCTCCTGTCTTTTGGCTTCGGGAAAATGGCTGACGATTAGATCGAGCAAATCTCCAACCCCGCCTGTGCCCCGCATAGCTGATAGAGCGTAGGGTTCTCCCAGTCCCAGGGAATAGAATTCGGGAACCGACATTTCGTCTTTCTTTGAGTCGACCTTATTTACCGCCAACAAAATCGGCTTCTTTGAACGCCGAAGCATGTTGGCCACATCCTCATCGGCTCCGGTGGGACCTTCTTTTCCGTCCACCATGAAGACGATAACGTCGGCCTCTTCGACGGCAAGCTGTACCTGATCGACCACCTGATTGGCCATCGGTTCCTGGCTTTCTGTAATGATGCCGCCGGTATCTATGAGCACAAATTCATGGCCGGTCCATTCGGCTTCTCGATAGAGACGGTCCCGGGTCACCCCCGGACTGTCGTCCACGATCGAATGTCTGGAACCCACGCAGCGGTTAAAAAATGTCGATTTGCCCACATTCGGCCGACCGACTATCGCAACTATCCTCTTGGCCATATTTATCCTCTCAGTGAGGATAAATATATCAAGATTTCTCTATTGCTTCTTCTTACCGGTGAAACGGTTAGACATATCTTTAGCTCCGCCGCCGCCTCCGGCTCCACCGCCAAACTTTTTGCCCAGTTTCGGAGCGCTGGATTCTATGAATCGGAGCAATTCGTCTTTGGCGCTGTTTAAGATAACTGCAGCTTCGGTGTCGCCGCCCAGGTCCGGATGGACTCCCGGGGAGGCGATCTGATCTTTCCATGCTTTATTGACTTTCTCTTTTGTCAAGTCTTCCGGGGTGATACCGAGGATTCGGCAAGCTTTCACAATTTCACGGGGGGCAGCTTTCAGGGCTGGGCTCTGACCCATGCCTATTCCCATACCCATTCCCGAGCCGGGTGGCGGTGCTCCCTGGGGCTGAGCATTCTGACCGACAAACTTGTTGAGACCGG
>JAUIJG010000561.1 GCA_030431355.1 bacterium | reverse complement strand
AGTTCCGTGCTCTCTCTTCCCGAATCAGTCGTTTTCTAGTCTATGAAGCGATGCGGGACCTGAATGTAAGACCGGTGGGTGTTGAAACCCCGGTGGGTCCTGGCGAAGGTGTAGTACTGAGCGACTACGTAATCCTGGCCCCGGTTCTGAGAGCAGGATTGGCTCTTTCGGAAGCAGCCCAGGACCTATTCCCCAATGTCAGAATTTATCATGTCGGTCTCAAACGAGACGAAGTGACCCTGGAAGCTATCTCCTATTACGCCAAGTTGCCGGAATCCCTTCCCCCGGACTGCAAAGTCTATGTACTGGACCCGATGCTTGCCACCGGAGGATCCGCCGTAGCTGCCATCTCACTCTTCAAGAAACTGGATGTCAAATCTATCAGCCTGGTCTGCTTTGTGGCTGCGCCGGAAGGCGTGGAGAAAGTCCACAAAGAATTCCCGGACGTGACAATCACCACCGCCTCCCTGGACGACCATCTCAACGAGCATGGATACATAGTCCCCGGACTTGGTGATGCCGGGGACCGTATTTTCGGAACATAGACTGGTAAAAAGAGGGGCTCTTGCCTTACTCTTCTTCGAGTTTGAAGCCTACTTTCATGGTTGTCTGAAATTCGGCAATTTTACCGTCTTTGATCTTGCCTCGCATGTCGGTTATTTCAAACCACTTTAAACCACGCAGAGTCTTTGAAGCTCTTTCCACCGCCATTTTCGCTGCGTCGTCAAAGCTTTTATCTGAAGTACCGACGATCTCGGTCATCTTGTATAAGTTACTCACACCAACCTCCTTGTCAAGCAACACATATAGCCTCCAGGATCCGCCTGAAAACCATATTCAGTGGCGATCATGCTCCTTTGCACAGTCGCCAAACTATCTACCTAGAATGTTTTTGGGAATTATGAGATTCTATCAATAAGTGATCTTTAAAACAACAAGAGCACTTGCAAAGAACCATATCTAATATCACCCAACGAAAACCTTTCTTAGCACATAGATAAGAGACCGATGCCACCTGAGCCCTGGTCGAAGGAGCCGGTTTTTAAGGGCGATCATAGCGGGTACAATAAGAAGTGATTCCAGGGAATTGAAGCTTATGAGCACAGTGATAGATAAAAGCGATCTAAAAAGACTTGATAACCACATCGGTGTCAACAAAAGTGGTCATATGCAGTGGCAGGATTGCCTGGACCTATTCGCTCAATTTTTAGAGACGAATAACAGCACTATTTGCGACACCACGGCCACACATCTATATTGCACCCATAACTTTGAGCTGGACGAAGAATCCGGTGAGAGAAGACTCCTCTACAAAGAGCTGGAAGAGACGAAAGCGCCACGCCCGAAAGAAGCCTACCTGAGCCCGGATCATATACTGGAAGCAGAGTTGGATCAGCGCTCCCAGGTATACTCACTGGGCGCGGTAATTTATGAATGCCTGAGCGGCAAACCACCTTTTCCCTCGAAGAAAGCAAAAGTTCTCCAGGAACATCAAATCGCTTTTGAACCCCGCCCCCCTGCTATCAATGTAAAAGACCAGGAAGCTCCTCTTCCGGAACCTGTTGTGGAGCTAGTAATGAAGTGCCTCAGCAAAGATCCCGCCCGTAGATACCAGAGCTTTGATGACCTACATAAAGCATTGACCGATACGATCAAGATCACAGGCGCTCCGCCAGAAGAAACAGCTGAAGATGCTCAAAAACAGGAAAGCGCCCAAGCAGCCAACCCGCGACCACTAATTGTTTCGGCTGCAATCATGCTGGTTCTCACTCTTATGATCGTCGGCACAATCTCCTATGTGGGCAGTGAAGCTTTCAAATCCCATATTTATAGAACACGAAATAAGAATAAAAACCTGTATCTACTCAGCCTGGAAGACAGCAATTACAGAAAGCAGATGGACTTTAAGGATGGCAAACCTGTGCCCGAAGAAGGCGCCGTGCCCATAACAATAGTCCAGAAGAAAACGAAGAAGATCATTTTTGCCACTACCCAGAAAAAGACCCTGAAAGAGGCTGTGGAGGAAGCAAAACGGCGAGAGTTACCCCTGGTAATGGCCGATTTAAGAAAAGCCGATCTGGAAGGGATTGATCTGAGCGGCGCAAAAATGATGCAGGCTGACTTTACCGACGCCAATCTCAAAAATGCCAATTTAAAAGGTTGCGAATTAAGTAGAGCAAGCTTCTATTTCTGCAATTTAGAGAATGCGAATCTGGAAGATGCTCGCCTTGCCTTCGCCGACTTAAGAAAAAGCAATCTTGCCGGAGCCCATCTGAAAGGCAGTTTCGCGGCCAGAGCCAATTTAGAGAATGCATTTTTAAAAGGTGCGGACCTCAGTAATGCCACCATCGGCGGAGCACTGCTAAACGGAGCCAATTTAGAAGGAGCCAACCTGGACAACACAATGGCGGTCAACATCGATTGGTCCACCACCAATCTCACCAGGGAGCAGTATATGTCAACCCTTGAAGCAAGGTTGGAAGAACGCCAGAAGCAATATTTCAAGAAGAAGAAATGACTGAGAAAATAAAAATAGTTGTAATCGAAGACCACCAGGTAACTCTAGACGGCTTAATCAGCGGTCTTTCCAGGGAAGAGGACTTTGAAGTAATCGGTTCCTCCGACAATATCGATGACGGCCTCAAACTGACAGAAGAGAAAAGACCGGACATCCTGGTTCTG
>JAUIJG010000090.1 GCA_030431355.1 bacterium | reverse complement strand
GCGGTCAATGGCTTGAATCTTTGATCGGATAAGGTATTCTTATCGTATTAGTAGAGTTGGTTATATCATTCTAGGGCAGTTAGTTTGTTGGAACCCGGGCGTCAGGAAAGTGCCACCACATTGTTAGAGAGGGAGGTTGCGGTACCTCCACAGTCGGTGGCGCCTCGCAGGCGACGCCGGCGCAAGAAGAAAGCAGCCGTATGGCACACTCCTTTTCATAGAAGATTTTCCCGAGCCTTCAGTCTGGCTATCGGCCTGGCTTTTTTAATCCCGTGCATGAACTGGGGCCTGAATGAAGAGGCTCAATCTAAAGAAGCCCTCAAGCGTGTACGTCTCAATCCGCCGTTTGAGCTCAGCCAGGTAATGCCTCAATTGCAGGATGGATTGAAGGCACTGGATAAAGTGAAGACCAATGTGCCGGGTGTATTCGCCATCGAGATCGAGAGCGGTCGTTACGTGGAGCTTAACGGTAAAAAGACCTATTCGGCAGCCAGTCTTATCAAGGTGCCGATTTTGGTGAGCTTTTTGCAAGACTGCGAGCTTAAGAAGTGCTCCATGGACGATGAGCTCGAGGTGACAGATTCGGTCAAGACATCCGGCTCCGGATTTTTGCAATGGCGCAAGACTGGTACCAAGTATTCGGCAAGAAGAGTGGCCGAGCTTATGATGATCTTTTCCGACAATACCGCCACCAATATGCTGATTGATCATCTAGGCGGTAAAGATAAGCTCAATGAGAATTTCAGAAAATGGGGTCTGGGCAATACTAGAATCAACAACTATCTAGTGGATATCGAAGGCACCAACACCACCTGCCCCTATGATCTTGTCTATCTTCTCGGACGGGTCGACCATGGTGAATTGATTACCGAAGAGAACCGGGAGTTCATGTATCAGATCATGGAGAAGTGTCGCAATCGCTCCATGCTGCCCCGGGGTCTTGGCCCCGGCGCCAAGATAGTACACAAGACCGGTACTCTGGGAAAAGTGCTGGGGGATGCCGGACTTGTCACGACGCCTAATGGAAAGCGTTACGCGGTGGCCATCCAGGTAGATCGTAAACGAAACGATCCCCGGGCCAGTGAGCTGATTCGTGAAATGTCCAAGCTCATCTATGGGACTTTCGAGAGAGCCAGCTCCACCAAGGGTTGAGAATTGAATTCTGAATACAGAAAAGTGGAGCCGACCACAAGCTCCACTTTATCCATGATTTAAACTCTGGTTACGAAAGTTTCGGCCAGATTAGTCGCCGGACAGTAAGGGACTGTGCAGCTCCTGGGTTTTTTGAGTTTTAGGATGCTGGGGCGGAGTTACGGCGCCGGCGTTCGCGGGAGCCTCATTCTGCTGTTGCTGCTCGGAGCCTCTTTTCACCTGTCCAAGAAGACGCTGACCATTCTGAATGATGGTCTGGGACTCCTGGACATGCTGACCAATCTCTACCAGGTCGGTTCCGATTCTTGTGAGAACGGACTCGGCATAGTGATCGGCGCCTTCTTTGATGCGCTTAGCGTCCTGGTCGGCTTCCTGTCTGATGCGCTCGGCTTCGGAGAGAGCTTCACGACGCATCTGCTCTATCTCTGAGACCACTTGCTTGCGGATTCTCTCAACTTCAGCTTGAACTGCCTTAAGCAATTCAGATTCTGCAAGCATGGATTCGGCTTGACGCTTCGCCTGGGTGACGATTTGCTCGGCACGGCGCTGGGATTCAGCTACGATATGATCGCGCTGTTGTATAACTTCTGCGGCTTCGCTGAGCTCTTCCGGTAGGCGAGCTCTGGCTTTGTCCAGTACATCGAGAAAGTCATCGGCGTTGATGAACTTGTACTTGTACAAGCCGGCTGCATCTTCGATAAGGTGCTCTAGCAAGTCCATGTGCTTATAAATGGACGTTTGCTTGTAGGTATTAGTAGTGGTGGTTGCGGTCGGTGCGGTTAGTGTGGTCATTCTGTAATGCCTCTACTGAAGTTCTGCTTCAAGTAATCGTTAACAGGTTTTGGTACGAATTCAGAAACGTTTCCACCGAGGCGGATGATTTCTTTGACTGTAGAAGAACTTATAAAAGAATACTCTGCTTTAGTCATAAGAAAAATAGTTTCTAGCTCAGGAAAGAGCTGTTTGTTGGTTTGTGCCATTCCTAACTCTGCTTCAAAGTCTGAAATAGCTCTAAGCCCTCGAATAAGACAGAAGATATTGTTTTCTTTAGCGTAATCAACGGTGAGGCCTTGAAAGGAACTTACTGTGATTCCGTCAATATCTTTTACTGTCTCCTCTATGAGCTTGGTCCTCACCTCCATCGGTAAGAGCGGTGACTTACCCGGATTGGCGACTACCGCCATTATTACTTGATCGAAGATCTTAGCCGCCCTTTTTACAATGTCCAGGTGGCCAGATGTAATCGGATCAAATGATCCCGGATAGATGGCCCGAGCCAATATCCCCTCCTCCCATCGATTAATTTTGAGAGTGCTTGTCAACGGTCCAAATCATATCACGGGCTCAGCTTGGAAACTTATTTGTTAACTGTATAAGTTGCTAATGTTGGAACCGCTGCCATATTCGTCCTGCCATCGCCGCATATGCGCGTTCTATGTGTTGGATCTCGGACAGGGGTGGCGCAGGCGGATTTTTGATCGAAATCGATCTTGTAATCCCTCTGAGTAAGCAGCTTTTCGAGGATCGTCTGGCGAAAATGTCTAAACTTCGCTTAATTTAAGATGATACCATTCTAAACTTCTGCTTCTGAGATCGCATTGCCGCTCAGGCCGAGGTTCTCCTGGTTTTCATGGGGCGGCTCCAGAAGTTCACCCACCTCATCCTCGATATCATCGTAGTTGGTGAGGGGAAGGTAGAAGCTGAAGGTGGAGCCTTCTCCCAGGGCGGATACCACACCCAGGCGACCGTCATGTTTCTCGATAATCTTTTTGACGATGGTCAAACCAAGGCCGGTGCCTTTAATCGTATGGACTTTCTTTTCCACCCGGAAGAATCGATCGAAGACGTTTGCCAGTGAATCTTCGGGAATGCCGATGCCGGTATCCTTTATATGCACGGCGATCTCTTCTTTCTCTTCCTCTTTTAGATGCTCCACAATTACTGTGATTTTGCCTCCGGAAGGAGTGTATTTGATGGCGTTAGTAAGAAGGTTGATGATTACCCGCTCTATAGATTCCTGGTTTATCTCCACGAAAGGAACTTCTTCTTCCTCTTCATAGACCAGATCTATGCCCCGGTCCCGGGCCATCAGATTCACCGATCTTATGGCTGATTCGCAGGCCTGGCGAATCTCCATCGGGACTTTATCCAGCTCTCTGTCGGCTTCTTCGAGTTTACTCAGTTGGAGGACGTCGTTTACCAGATACATAAGCCTATCGGCTTCGTTATCGATAATTTGCAGAAACTCCCGGTAGATGTCGTCTTCCAGCTTGTCGCCGTGGTTGCACAAGGTGTCCACATAGCTTTTAATCGAGGTGATGGGGGTTCTCAGCTCATGGGAAACGTTGGAAATAAACTCGTTTTTCATGCGCTCCAGCTCGGCCTGTTTGGTTACGTCATGCATGATCATGACCGAGCCCAGGAAGTCTTTGTTAAGCATGATCGGCGCGGAGTGAAGTCTCACCACCTTCTCTCCCAGGTTTACCTGTTGGACGATGGGATCAAGGGTTCCCGGCGACAATGAGTCGGTGAAGGCTTGAATGACCTGGCAGATCATGGGAGCGTCCGGACCTTCCGTGCAAAACACCAGCGGTTTTCCGAGCATGTCCTGGGCTTCTTTGTCGAAGAGTTCGGTGGCTGCGCGGTTGACGATTTGGACCTTGTTGTCTCGGTCGCAGACCACGACACCGTCGGCGATGGACATGAGGACTAATTCAAGCTTGTTGCGCTCGGAGATGAATTTGTTTCTCTCCGCCATCAAATTGTCCACATTGTGCTTATCGTAAAGCTTCAATCTGCTGGACATGTAGTTGAAAGCGTTTACCAGCTCATCAATTTCGGAGCCCGCTCGCTGGGAGGGAATCTGAAAACCGAATCTACCGGCGGCAATTTCGGATGCTCCCCTGGCCAGGGCTTTCATCGGTTTATTGAGAAGGGCATAGTTAGCCCAGACTCCCAGGGTGCCCAACAGGGCCACCAGGCCGAAGATCGAGAATAGGAAGAAGCGGGTCTCTTTCTTGGTTCCTAAAATCGTGAAGGAATCGTTCTCGAGACCTACCCAACAGATACCTAACTCTTTTTGATTTCGCTTCATATAGACGGCTATATTCGTAATATTTCTATAGCCCGGAGGGGAAGCCGTCACGCTGGGAACTTCATACTGATCAATAGGTTGCTCGTACTTCTTATATACGTTTTTCAGATCTTCTTTTGAATTGGGATCAAGAAGAAGGTTGCCGTTTTTGTCGCAGAAGACCACATAAGCAATGGCTGGGGTGTGCCCTCTCTCGGCAAGAATGTAATAGCGAAGACCGTCGAGATTGCCGCTGTTGGCCAGGGCTTCAGCCCCGCCCCGGGCGAGGGCATGGGCGATGGCCAGACCAAACTGCTTCACCGAGTCATTGATCATGTGCTGGGCTCTCGATACCCATATCCAGGCGGTGAAGGTGACCAGCGCGGCTATACAGGTGAGACCCAGAAGAACCAACTGTTTCTGGATTGAAGTCCGTCCCCAGGACAACCTCAGTTTGGCGATAGGCTTGAGAAAGATATTCACGATTTCCTCTGGCGACGGGGGCTTGATTCGGGGGATTTCCCTAAAATTGGCTTGCCCAGTCCAATTTTAGCTAATTAACGATGTACAGGAAACAGTTTAGGCAGACGATGTCAAGGGAAGATTGACTATGTATCATCCCATATCAGGCGTGGATAGTTAATTAGATGGCTGCAAAGCAAAATTCAACCAGTAAATGGCACCTTAATCCTTGCTATTTCAAGGAAGACGAGGTCGATGCCATAGTCGAGAAACATATGCCCCTGGTGCGTAAGATTGCGCGTCGTTACAGTCAGTATCAACCGGACAGTCTCGAAGATCTGGTTCAGGTCGGCTCCATTGGCTTGTTGAAGGCTATCGGCTATTACGACCCTGAACGCACCCGGTCGGCCAGTTTTAAGACCCTTGCCACGTGCTATATCCGGGGCGAGATTCGTCATTATTTGAGGGATCAGTCATCTCTTGTTCAAGTCCCGCGAAAGTTGACCGAGATTCACTCTCAGATTAGCCAGCTGGAAGAGAAGCTATCAAAGGCCATGGAGCGTTCTCCCACCGTGGACGAGCTCTCCCGGCATTCGGGTATATCGGTCTCGGATATTCTGGAAGCCCAGAGGTCCAGGGATGTGCGGCTTCATTACGAATCCCTGGATTGCTACACCCAGGATTCGGAAGTATATGAAAAGCGAACCCTGTCCGATGTGGTTCCTGACTATAAATATGAAGACCTGCTCAAGTTGTCTGAAGATCGAGAACAGATCTCCCAGGCTCTTAAGGAGCTTGGCGAAAAGACAAGAAGGATTGTCGAGTTTGTTTTCTTCTACGATCTGTCTCAAAAGGAGACTGCTTGCGTGTTGGGAGTTTCCGAGATGGGCGTCTCCCGGGCTGTTCACAGCGCTCTCAGCAAGTTGAAAGAAGCCATAAACTGTGATGAGACAAAGGTTTCGTCGAAGAAGGGCAAGTCAAGGTTCAAGTAGGTGCTGTATATCTGATCGCTGTATTCCCTGTCTGTGGGCAGATATGCGAGGCTTTGCGACGTCAGGATTTAAGATTAAATCCTAACGAAATCTTGGCATTTAATGTTGACAATGGGGCTCAACCTGCTAACATTCAACACTTTAGTAGCCCTTTTGGCGAACCCCTGAATATTTGGCGATTTCTCAGGGGGATCATGGGCATCGGAATCCATACCATCTGAATCGTTTTTGATACTTCTGTATATTTTTTGGAGCGTTTTTAGTAATGAGTCCTAATACTCTTGAAAGAGCTGTCATGTTGAGTCATCTCGATGACCGGCTGAGAGCCATTCTCAAATTTAAACTGCGGGAATTTGTTCACTTGAATCCCTGCTTTAATGTGGTAACACCGCTTAATACGGAGAATTTCTCCATGGATAAGCGTAATCAAGATCGGCTGCTCAATCTGGACGATAGGCAGTATGCCCGCCAGGTTGTCGACCAGAAAAAGCCTTGCCCTCACAGCTTCAGAATGTCGAAGCCGCGTCGGAAAGTGCTAAGAAGAGTGGCAATCTAACCGGGTGCTTTACAAAAATCCGGTTTACATCAGTTAAAAGAAAGGGCGGTTTTGCAACCGCCCTTCTTCGTTTTTATATCGGGACGAGAGGATTCGAACCTCCGGCCTCACCCACCCCAAAGGTGCGCGCTACCCCTGCGCCACGTCCCGTTAAATAAATGGCACTGGCGTCATTATATTACATTGGTACAATTCGGAAGAAGCATTAACTTCAAAATAAATACAATCCAGGCAATCTTTGAGACAATTTCTCTGTTAGAGCCCTGCCAGAGGCAGAAAGCAAGTTAAGGAATTCCGGAAATTTCTGAATCCCCACACAGTCCCAAGTCGGAACTTGACATAGACCCCGCTCAATTCTTTCCCTTTGAGCTGGATGACTTTCAGTTGGAAGCCATGCGCTACCTCAATGAAGGTAAGAGCGTGGTCGTCTGTGCTCCCACCGGCGCGGGTAAGACCGTCATCGCCGAGTATGCTGTTGAGCTAGCCCTGGCGAGCAACAAGCGTTGCTTCTATACCACTCCCTTAAAAGCGCTATCTAACCAGAAGCTCTATGACTTGAGGAAGAAGTATTCCGACGAGAAGGTGGGTCTTTTGACCGGTGACATGTCCATCAACCGGGACGCGCCCATTGTTGTGATGACCACCGAAGTTTTCCGAAACATGTTGTATGGCACCATACTCGGTGATGTCAAACGTAATTTAAAAGACGTCTCCTTCGTCATTCTCGATGAGTGTCATTATATGAACGACTCGGAGCGTGGCACTGTCTGGGAAGAGTCCATTATCTACGCACCCGTAGACATCAAACTTGTGGCATTGTCCGCGACCGTCGCCAATGCTCGGGATCTGACCACATGGATAAATGAAACCCATGGTGCTACTGAACTGGTGAGCTCCAATTTCAGACCGGTGCCTCTGGAGTTTCACTACTTTGGTGAACGAAGAATCTATCCTCTTTTGAATCATAACGGCACCACCGTGAATGGACTTTTGAAGAGTCGTTTCGGCAAGAAGCGTTTTATCAATCGCCAGAAGAGAGGTCGGGGACGAAGCGCCTTCACCTCTCACCCGGGGGACGTCCTCGGCACGCTGTCCGGAAAAGATATGCTACCGGTGATCTATTTCATGTTCTCCCGTCGCGGCTGTGAAGAGGCGATGAAGCGGGCCAGCGGGATTCCTCTCATATCGGACAAGGAACATGAAAAGCTGCTTGCTGCCATAGAAGAACTTTCTGTGAGCTATCCGAATTTGAAAAATCATCCCCATGTTCCATACTTGCTCGAAGGGATGGCTGTTCACCATGCCGGTATGCTGCCGAGTTGGAAAGGGGTAGTGGAAAAGTTATTCCAGGCCGGTCTTTTGAAAGCGGTATTCGCTACAGAGACTCTGGCTGCCGGGATCAACATGCCTGCCCGCACCACAGTTATCAGTTCGTTAACAAAACGGTCTGACGATGGTCACCGCACCCTCACCGCCTCGGAATTTTTACAAATGTCCGGCCGGGCCGGTCGTCGTGGAATGGATGAACTGGGCCATGTTGTAGTTCTCCACAACACTTTTGAGCCCGTCGATGACGCGGCTAAACTTGCCACCTCACCGGCGGATCCACTAGCCAGTCAATTCACCCCTTCCTACGCCATGGTGCTAAATCTTTTGGAGCGTCATTCCATAGAAGACGCCAAAGATTTGATCGAGAGAAGTTTCGGTCAATTCATGACCAATCAACTCCTGGAGCCGCTATACATAAAGCAAATGGAGTACGAGGCTGAGCTTGGAAGATTGCAGAGTCCACTATGCCCCGATGAGATTGGTGACCTTGAGCTTTACTCCAAACGCCTGGGTGCGATCAGAACAAAACACAAACAGTTAAAACAGATAGAGAAAGGGCAGAAGCCGAAAGGCAGAATCCCCCATGGAAGAAGCCGTTCTAAAAAGAAAACAGTAGAAGTTATCGAGGTGGAGAGCGCAGAAGTCAAAGCCACCATCGAAGAGATGAAAGCCGAGATCACAACGCTACTTGATGAAGCCTATGCTATGCCCTGCCACGGATGTCCGGAGCAGAAGCCATGCAGCAATCAGACCAGTCGAGTGGCCCAGCTGGAAAAGAGAATCAAAGATATTGGCAAGCGAATTGAAAGAGAGACCGGCAAGTACTGGCGAACCTTTGTTTCCCTGGCAGATATTCTGCGGGTTAAAGGCTACTTGGATGGCAACGAACCCACCAGGCTCGGTCGCATGGCTGCCAGTATCCGTGGTACCAATGAGTTGTTCCTGTCGGAAGTTGTGGTAAATGGGTTGTTTGATGGTCTTGCCTCCCATGAACTTGCTGCTCTTTTGAATATTCTTGTTCAAGAAGAAGGAAGGTTGCAAGAGCATACAAAGTTGAGATCCAGTCCTGGAGTGGATCAACGACTTAGTGACCTCCATAGCATGGCTAGAGATCTTAAAAGGGTCCAACGGCAATTCGATGTGGAGATACCTATCAACTACAGCGCTCACTTTGCCGCTCTTACTGAGATGTGGGCCCAGGGAGCCAGCTGGGATCAGATTCGCCACGCCACTGTATATGATGAGGGTGATGTGGTTCGAGCTTTCCGCCGTACTCTCGATCTGTGTCGCCAATATCTTAGAGCCGAAGGGGTTCCGGACGATCTGGTCAAGGTCCTGAATGAAGTAGAGATGCTCATAAACCGGGACGAAGTGAAAGAGAATTTCTGACCCTAGTCAGGAATGATTTGCTTGCAACCGGTTGTGCTCAGGAAGCGCTTCAGCCCGTTCCGAGAAATATTGCTGCACCCTGCCGTGTTTATGCCAGACAAATTTTTGTTTTTGGCGAGCAGTATCAGACCGATATCTGAAACTGCCGTGCCCTCTATATCCAGCTGGATGATTTTAGATTCACCTATATACTTTGCCGATCGGTCTGTTATCTTGGTTCCTCTGAGTCCCAGGGCTTTGATGCTATTAATTTTTGAGAGAAGCTCTACGGACCTGTCGGTTATTGAGGTGCCGTTTAGATAGACCTCCATCGGATGAAAGTCTTTTTTAACCAGGGACTCTATCCCGGAATCGGTCACCCCGGGGCTGTCATCTGCGGCGAAAGAAGTCAATTCAGCCAGGTTATCCAGGGCTGAAAGACAGCTGTCGTCGAAGTTGCAACCTTGCAATCTCAGGACCCGCAGATGAGGCAGATTGTTCACCTCTTTCAAGCCCTTCGGTGATACCGTCGGAATATTGGCTATGGCAAGAAGTAAGAGATCTTTCTTCTGGCATAGGGTCTTCAGCCCCTTGTCTGAAATGCATGCGTTGCCAGCGTTGAGACCTTTGAAATTTTTGATCGTTATCAATTTCTCCAGGTCGCTGTCAGCTATCTGTGAACCCAGATCACAGCTCAGATAAAAGGGACTTTTGTCTTTGAGCAGGTCCCAGTTGTAAGCTTTTATATTTGTGCTGCAAACTATGTGTTTCAGAGGGAGATAGTTGTAGTGATTGACGGTCTCGGTGAAATGTTCGCTATTCGGCTTTTCCAGTTCGGGCATGCGAAAGCTCTCTGTGAACATTTGCTCCCGGGAGCGGTGTTTGCTGACTGTCGATTTAAGGGCTTGTTCTTTTTTGACCTGTTTTTCGTCTTGCTGTTGGAAGTACTGGATTGCAAACAGGCAAGACACCACTAATAGTGCCGCGATTCCGAAGAGTTTGTATTCTGCCTTTTGTTTGAATATGTTGACATATTGGTTAGAGCTGCCCGACTCTTGTTTGACTACGAGATCTATTTCGTCAAGTTCGTCAAGCAGTTCATCCATGGTCGCGTATCTTTTTTCCGGCTCTTTCTCCAGGCATTTCATCAGAATTGACTCCAGTTGTCTTCCCTGGGGAGTCTCTTGGAGGCTGTCAACCGGCTGCACTGGCTCATTCGCGTGTAGAAAGAGTGTGTCCATGGCTGTATCGGCCTGGAAGATTTTCTTGCCTGTGAGCATTTCATAGATAACGCAACCAACAGAGTAGACTTCCGAAGCTTCCGTATAAGGAGAGCCCATGAAGATGTCCGGGCTCATATATTCAGGTGTGCCGGAAAGCGTCCCTTCCAACTTTCCTTCCAACTTTCCTTCCAGCTCCCCTTCCAGCTCCCCTTGCTTGGCTTCTTTCCTGTTTTTTGACTTTGCTATTCCAAAGTCGATTAGTTTAACGGTTGATTGATCTGCTATAAAGTTTTTGCCGTCGGCAAGAATATTTGAGGGTTTTATGTCCCTATGAAAAATTCCAGAATGGTGGGAGTAGCGTAGCGCTTCCACCACTTCTTTCGCGATTCCGATGGTTGAAGCCATGTTTAAAGGGGCCTGTCTCTTTATGATCTCTTCGAGACTGACTCCGGAGAAGAAGTCTAATACCATATACGGTGTTCCTGCTTCGGTGGCGCCAAAATCAAGAACTTGTACTATCTTTGGGTGATTCAGTTTGCTGGTCTCTTTCGCTTCATCTTGAAAGGCTACAAACTCTTCGGGACTGAGGGTGTGCAGGATCTTAATCGCTACTTTCTTGTTGAGTAGTTTGTCTCTGGCCTTATATACCGTGCCACTTGCACCTCTACCTATTAATTTTTGCGGGACATATCTCTCCAGGGGGAAAGTTGAAGCATCTAATTCTAGATTCTCATCAATCTCATCGTCCTCTTCTTCTATGAAAGGTTTTGAGATATATGTGTCTATTGAATTGTTGTTCGCATCCGGGGCTAGAGGTTTGAGTTCTTTCTGTTTGCAGCTACAGATTGATGAGCGAAAAATGAATTGAGTGAATGAACCTTTTCTTCCTTCTTCAACCGGTTTGCCGCATTTTTGGCAGACTGGTATTTCGGAGCCAGTCGGCTCTAGTTTTTGATTCTCTAATTCGTCACACTGGCAAAGGACAATCCACTGGGTCAGGGAAGCCGAACTGGACTTCCTGGGTGAGCCGCATTTTTTGCAATTACCTTCCATGGTGAATTTGTCCTGTTAACTCACTAGAATATACCCTTTTCGAATCTTTCTCTGATAATGAGCCGGTTCAATCTTTTTGTGGTGGAAGGTTTTGGGTGGCCGGGCTGCTATTTTTGGAAGAGTGAAATTTTTGTCTGCCTTCTGGCGCCGGTTTTGGCTATTAACCGACAAAATTAATCAACCCCGAGAGAATCTCAAAGGTGGAAAGAAAAACGCGCGTTTTTCTTTCCAGTAGTGGGATGCTTGCCCTGTTAGGGTTTTGCCTGGCTTAGGATTTCTCTACTCAGAATTCAAAAATTTTGAAAGCAAATATTAAACAGCTGAATTAACCAAGGTGACAGGCGCTTTTCCAGCGAATAGTAACTTTATGTCAGCTCACCGCGTAAGACAGAAAGCAATACCGCTCAAAAAGAGACAAGCGCAAATGCATAGACTAAACATAGTCAAGCTCGTACCGGGCAAATTCCGCCACTTTAGCCATTTTGGAAATGGGGTTGTGCCGGTCGATAGCGCCTCCTTTGTCTCCTTCGGAAAGGAGTCTAAATAGTTGAATTGGTTCAGCAAAGTTGGGGATACCGCGAATCTAGCCACAGCGTAAGACCCGAATAAAATTGCCGGCACCGCAATCAATCTGATTAGCGCAGGAATAAAAGGATAGAGAAGACAAATTAAAAGGGTGGCAGTTCCTGTAGTGACCATGATGCACATGGTTTCTACAGTACGAACTTGTTCCTGTCTGGTCGCCTCAGAAAATCTACTTCTGAGGCTGGCTAGTAAAAAATCCAGATCCTTTAGAAATCGCATCTTTTGGGTCCTAGTCCTTCAGTAGAATTCACTAAATCTTTTGTATGCCTGAATTTGGAAATCCTATTTCCATACTACCGCAAAGCTGGGGCGCCTGCTTACTTCTCTTTCGTATCTCAGTCCTTTTCTTCAACCTTCGTGCTAACCGACTTCTCTGATTTGTCTAAAAGAACTGGTTCCGAAGCGCCCTTGGAATTCAGTACATTCATCACTTTATTGAAACTATCGAGATAGCTTTTCCGGGTCTTCGCCCGGATTTCATCCCAGTCTTTCTGGGGCAAACTTTCAGGACCACGTGCGTCCGCAGATTTGAAGCTTTCCATTCCGTGGGGATTAATCCATCTCTGATCATAGTGGTGGGGTGTCTTCTCATCCCAGGCTATTACTTCTTTGACGGTCTTTTCCAATTTACTCTTGTCTTTGAAAGAATATTCGTTTATTGGACCGCCGAAAGTCATGTTCAGTACAGATACTGCCTGGCGGGCGGATTTGTCCGCACATATGTTGGCGTCTGTCCGTGCTCTCAGCTGACCGGCGTAGAACCAGAATGCGGCATCGTCCTTTTCGCCTTTTTCAAAGAGTGCCCGGGACATCAGGTAAAAGACAACCGGTGGATACTTCTCCGGCTGTTTTTTCACTTTCGCAATGAATTGATCCCTCTCGGCCTCGCTGCTCTTTAGCAATTTAGTCTCAGCTGTTTTTATAACAGAATTGTCGATTTTTGAACCCTGGGCAGGCGGTGTGTAGCCCTGGGTTGCCGGGGTACATCCCACTAAAGCTGCCATCATCATCAGTGCCGGTATCGAACCCAATCGCAATTTCCTAAACACTATTTTCTCCCGCTTTGTTCTTCTTCGTAGTGGCGTTATAACTTCGCGCTATGCTCTATTTTTGATCAGCGTTTTTAAAAGGATTTGTCTGACTCAGCTCTTTCGCGGCCTCTTTTAGCCGCTCTGCTTCTTCGACTTTGCCTTTTTGATTGAGCTCCACGGCTCTCTCCATGAAAATCTTTTTGAGGTTGCGAATGTCGTCGGGCCGATCTTCTTCGTTTGTGGACAACATCTTTTTGATCTCTGAGAAGCCTTCCTCTTTTCGGTCCAGGCTAATTAGAAGCACACCTTTGAGCAAACAAGCTGTATTGAATCCTTCTTTTGTCCGGGCCATAGAGTTGAAGGCCACAAGTGCTTCTTCATAGCGCTCCATCTCTGTCAGAGCCATGGCTTTAACCTGCAGGGCGCCGTGATTTCTCGGCTCAATTTCTAGCGCTTTGTCCGAAGCGACTAGAGCAGCTTCAAAATTTCCTGTTTCTAAATCGGCGCTGGCTTTTACCACGAAAGGGAAAGCCATGCTTTCTTCCTCTCCCTCTTCCAGGGTTTCTAGCAGTGTGCTTGCTTCTTGGTAGCGTCCTTCTTCGGATAATACCGCAGCTTTAAGACCGATGGCTTTGCTGTCTTTGGGATCTTTTTCCAGGGCGTGGTCTAAGTATTTATGGCTTTGGTCTGCTTTCCCAAGGCTTAAATAGCAAGTGGCTATGGCCAGATCCAGGCGAGTGTCCTCGGGATTCTTCTCCCGGGCTTCCAGATAATGCTTGATCGCCTCTTCATAGTTCTGGCGTTTCAGCTCGTTGTCACCTTTAACGGAAGGGGCTTCAAATCTGCCTTTTATTATCCAGGCGCCGATGAGAAAGATGACCAGGAATTTTGAACTGTCTTCAAATGCGGTGGCACCAGCGGAGACGCCCTTAAGGTTTGTACCTAATAGAACAGTTCCCAGGGCGGATACTTGACTCATGAATCGAGCAAATTCATCCACCATAAAGAACAACACGAAAAGGAGAGCGAATCCCAGATTTGATAGCTCTCTGGCTTTTCTCTGAACCGCTTTCGGTAGCCAGGGTTCTATTATTCCAAAGCCGTCCAGGGGAGGGAGGGGAAGCAGATTCAAAATCAAAACGAAAATATGGAGATAGATAAGGAAAGCTATAGAACTATATACGATACTAAAAGTCTGGCGATCGGGAAAAATCCCCGGTGAAGCAGAGATAACATTAATCAGTACAGCCAGGAAAAGAAGGAAAAGAAAGGTGAAAAGTGGACCTGCGAAAGAGACCAGAGACAACCAAATTCTGCTTTTGATCTTCGTGTGATTAATGTACACAGCCGCTCCTGGCAGCGGAATCCCGCCGATTAGAAGAACAAAGAGAGGGATAATCAGTGTGGTGACGGAGTTGAAGTAGACCATGGGATTGAGAGTCAGGTATCCCTTGTCTTTAACGGTCTTGTCTCCTGCCATGTATGCGGTTATAGCATGTCCAAACTCGTGTAAGCAGGTAGAAAAAATCCAGACAGTAATGACGATAAGAGTTACGGCCATCAGTTCCGGCTCCCTTTCTGTTGCGTTACTCTCTTGCACAGAGCACTCAATTCAGCAACCACTTGCTCAATGGTCATGCCATCGGTATTAACTTCGATGGCATCTTCGGCTTTTACTAAAGGAGCAGTTTCCCTGGTTGAATCCCTTTCGTCACGTTCCACTATGGAGCGATGAATCTCCTCCAGGGTGGCACTCTCTCCCATGGCATTCAACTCTTTGACCCGACGGCGGGCTCTT
>JAUIJG010000089.1 GCA_030431355.1 bacterium | reverse complement strand
AAGCCCTGGCTCCTGATCGCTCCAGGCATATTGTTAACGTATTTCTGCAAGCCAGGGTGATTGGCGGAGAGCTTCAGGTCGGCGATGAGCAGGTTCTTGCTTCGGTAGATTACATTCCTGTTGCAAAGCTTGAAAGCCTGAAAGTCTTCCCTCCTGTGGGAAAACAGATTTTGGACCTATGCAAAGGCGAGGGTTCGGAAGGAATAATATATCTGGGTAACCTCTGGATGTAGTATTATGGTCCATCCAGAAATATGGTCCTGATCCGCTTTCTAACATAAGCGCAGACTAATGTTTGGTCGGTTTAGTTATTACAGCTATTTATTCTGGAGCCGGGACCTTTATTGAATTCATGAATTGCAATCAGGAGTTTTAGCAATGGCCACATCTACCCAAAGAGGCATGAAAAGAGCCGAGAAAGTATTGAAGAGATCCAGAAAGCTCAAGAAGAAAGCCAGAGAAGCTAATCTGAGAAAGCTGGAGAGAATGCTGCTCGAAGAGGAAGCTCCGGAAGCCGCCTCCGAAGAGAAGAAAGAAGAGAAAAAAGAAGAGAAGAAAGAGGACTAGAGCCAGTCATCTCCGTAGGAGAAGGCCACGCCTCCGATATTCACTTCCGCACCAAGTTCGATGCCTTCCTTTTCGAGGGCATCGATTATTCCCATTGCTTTCAATTTTCTGAAGAGGTGGTGCAGCGATTCGGGGTCTCTTATATTGGTTACGGAGACCAGCCTCAGGGGGCGGTCACCATGAATGATGAACATGCCTTTCCTTCTTTCAATCTCGAAAGCGTTGTCGGTTTTGGCAAATGCTCCTTCGTCGGCTATTAGCTCCGGATCTACGCTTTCATCAATAATCGGTTCAGCGCTTCTTAAATTTGCCAGTCGTTCGGCAAGAGCGTTCTTCAATGGTGTCAGACCTTCTTTGGTGGCACAGGAAATTATCAAGGTCTCCGAGGCCTCAGACTGCTCGCCAATCTTTTTCTCCAGCTCTTGCAGCTCCTCTTCGGTAGGAATCAAATCTCTTTTGTTCAGGGCCATTATCTGGGGAAGCTCGGCCAGCTTCTCGCCATAGGCTGAGAGTTCTTTGTTGATGGTTTCAATATCTTCCAGGCAGGTGGGAGAAGCCATATCCACCACGTGCACAAGTAACCTGGTTCTCTCCAGGTGCCTTAAGAATTTGTGCCCTAAGCCGGTTCCTTCCGAGGCTCCTTCTATCAGACCTGGGATATCGGCGATGATAAATCCATCACCGGAAGGAAGCGAAACCACTCCTAGATTCGGTTCCAGGGTTGTGAATGGATAATCGGCTATCTTTGGTCTGGCCGCGGTCAGGGTGCTTAAAAGAGTAGACTTGCCGGCGTTTGGTAGTCCCACTAACCCTACATCGGCCAGCACTTTCAACTCCAGCTTCAGTGTCCTTTCAACGCCGGGCTGACCTGGCTCACAGTGGTGAGGGGCTCGTTTGGTGGGTGAGGCCAACATGGCATTTCCTTTACCCCCTCTTCCACCCTGGGCCACCAAAACTCGGGCACCATCTCTCACCAGGTCGGCGATTATCTCTCCACTGTCGAGGCTTTTCACCACGGTTCCGACAGGCACTTTCAGGGTTATGCTCTTGCCTTTCTTGCCATGCTTTCTGGAAGAGCCGCCCCTGACACCATTATCAGCTCGGAAGGATTTTTTGAATCTAAAATCCAGCAGAGTATTGAGGTCGTTGGTTGCTTCTAAAAAGACATCCCCGCCTTTGCCCCCATTGCCTCCGGCCGGGCCGCCAAGTGGCTCATATTTTTCTCGGCGCCAGGCCACTATGCCGTTGCCGCCGTCGCCGGAACGTACCTCTATTACTACTTCATCTATAAACTTAGTCATATACTTATAAGAAAATGTTGCGTCGCATGAAATGATATGTTGTTCTTATTAATAGACTCTTTGTATACACCTAAAGTATAAGTAGAGTCTTTAAGTGGGAACCTGTTTAAAACACAAAAATTCATTGGGGATTTAGACGGAGGGATATACCTTGGAAGAGAGAATTACCGTTCACGAGAAGGCTAGAGGCGAGACAATCAACGTCTATGTCGGTGAGTATCGCGGTACAAAGTATCTTCACATCCGCGAATGGTACGTGGATAAAGAGCAAGAAGAGAAGCCTACCAAAAAGGGTGTGGCAATTCCTATCGAGAAAATTGAAGCCTTGAAAGAAGCCATCGAAAGATTGGTACCAAATTCCGAAGACGAAGAATAGGTTATCCTTTAGTCGTAGTCGGAAATAAGCTTTCTAGGAGTTCTCATATTTAGATGCTTCGCCATGCACGTAACGCTGCATTAGTGAGGATG
Source organism: bacterium (assembly GCA_030431355.1). Next base: position 12,322 of record JAUIJG010000089.1, on the reverse strand, counting down.
GCTTTTGGTATTTCTTTTGTATTATCGGTCACCCCAGTTTTTGCATACAATCCCAACACCCACCTAGCTGTCAATGAAAATGGGTCAGCTCCTCTTCCAGGCGCCTCCTCCCCAGCTTCTCCTGTGGATGGTTCTCCCGCTAAAGAAACAAAGCCTTCTATTTCAGTATCTAATCCTTCCCCAAAACAAGGGGAGACCGTCAAGGTGATTCTCTCGGGACTCGACCACGAATCCTCAGATCCCGCTTTCGTCTCCTTTGAAGGCAACAAGATAAAGCTGTTTAAGGAGACTGCGGAAGGTAAGTGGTCTTGTCTTCTAGGTATTCCTGTCACCATTGACCCTGGTGTGCACAAGATTGCATTTGGTGACACCACCACTAAAGCGCTCAAAGTTGTCGACGCAAAATATCCCACCAGAAGATTGAGGCTACCGAAGACAAAGAATAACTTCAAAGCTTCCCCCGGCGAAAAAGAGACTATTAAAAAAGCTAAGTTGGCTCTTTCTGACGAGAAACGTTGGTCAGGAAAGTTTGAAAAGCCGGTTAAGAAGGCTAGAATCTCCTCAGTTTTCGGAATTCGGCGCATCGTCAACGGCAAACTTCTAAAAGACTATTTCCACTCCGGAACTGATTTTGCCGCGCCCCGGGGCACGCCAATCTACGCTCCGGCCGACGGGAAAGTAATTGTGGCGAAGACCGGTTGGAAGTTGCATGGCAATACCATATGTCTTGATCATGGGCGGGGTGTTGTCTCTATCTATATCCACATGAATTCATTGAAAGTGAAGGAAGGCGATATGGTGAAGGCCGGACAGCATATAGGCGCTGTCGGCTCCACCGGAAGAGCTAGCGGACCCCATTTGCACTTCGGCGTTTATGTAAACAATGAGGCTACCGATCCGATGAACTGGTTTTCGAAAGTCTATTAGTTCTTTCCGTTTTGTAGTTTTAGCTGGCAATGACGCCGGTAATTTAAAAGCCATCCTCCTGGGAGGATGGCTTTCCGACAAGTTTACTGGCGCTAGTTCTTAGAGGGTCTGGGTCTGATTCCAGAATGCTTCTTTTAGAACTTTAGAGGAGTTGGATTCCGAGCTGATGGTCACTGAAGCAGGGGCGAAGAGAAACACTCCGTCACCGATTCTTTGTTGATGTCCATCGATGGCCCAGGTTGCCCCGGAAAGGAAGTCTACGACTCTCTGGGATTGCTCATTGTCTAGCATGTGCAGGTTGAGAAGAACCGATTTGCGATTGCGAAGGTGGTCGACAATCTCCACGGACTCTTCAAACTGACGAGGCTCCACAACGAGAACTTCACTAGCTGAAGCTGCGCTGGGATGCTCGACAACCTTGGAGCGGTTGTTGGTTGTAATCACTGCACTTGGTGGCGCCTGCGGGCTCTCAATCGGAGCAGTATCAAGCGCTAGCTGACCATTCGTAGCATATACCTCATCGGATTGCTCGAACAGGTCTTCGAAATCTTCTTGCTCGTAGTGGTCGGCTGGTCCGAACCAGAAACTTTTAAATTTTTGAACTATATTTGGCACCTTATTCCTCCTTGCCGGATTCTAAATTCCCCTGATCTCATCGTTTGAATAAATCTTTCAACTCCTGCGTCAAGCGCAGGCGTCATAAAAAATAGCCCTTCCCAATCTAATCATCGTTGCGCCGCAATCGACAGCATCTTGCCAGTCATCTGTCATTCCCATGGACAGTTCTTTCAGTGAGACATCGTATTTGGCTTCCAGGTCGTCTCTCAATTTTTTCAAATCGATGAAGCATTGCTTCCTGAATTTCCTGTCGTCGGTGAGCGGCGTTATGGTCATCAACCCCTGTAAGTCGAGATTCGGCAAGCTCTTAATTTCACCCAGTTGCGCCAGGATCTCTTCTGTCGAAAAGCCTGACTTGGAGGGATCTTTTGCTACTTTCACTTGCAGAAGAATCGCCTGGGTTATGTCTTTTTTTGCGGCTACCCGAGAGATTTCTTTTGCTAGTTTCAGTGAGTCCACCGAGTGAATGAGAGAGAAATTGCCGATCGCGAATTTCACTTTATTGGTCTGGAGATGACCAATGAAGTGCCAGTTCGCTTTTTGCACCAGTGATGGTGAAAGCTTCTCTCTTTTGTCCAGGGCGTCTTGAATTCGGTTTTCACCAAATTCGGTGACTCCCTGCTCGAAGGCTTCTTCCATTTGAGAGGGGGCAGCTTTCTTTGTCACGGCTATGAGCCTGACGTTTTTATCAGCTAATGCTTCTTCTATGCGGGCTAAATTAGCAGCCACACCCATGCCTTTCTAGTCGCTCGACTTCCAAAAGTGATGTCACCTACAACGCCTATTATTAAGCCTTGTATTACTATTGTTTGTCAAGTCTCATCAGTGCAGCGTCTGAAATTTTTTTTCGCGATTTGGTTTGCTGATGTTTGTTTATTCTGATGTGGTGCGCATATGGTTGCATTGTGCGCGATTTATATGTCTAGTGTAGATGCGACTGATATTTTTGCCGGTGTCATAAAAAATCTCCAAGTGAGACTGCTATGGTGGCAGATGAGATCGCCGCTGTTTCACTACGGAGTATAGTTTTGGCTAGATTACAAGGTCGAAAGCCGCTGTTGATGGCGCTGTCAATCTCCGACCGAGTAAATCCGCCTTCCGGGCCGATAACTATTTGTATATGCGTCAGTGGTATTGTCCGTGATGTTTTGTCGCCTGATAGGCTTAGTAGTTGTTGTACCAATGGTGGTGCGTCATCTCTGGCAGCGCAGATGAAGAAAGCGCTCCCTTCCTTGACTTCGGAGGACAACTTTAAAAAATCTTCAAGTTCTGATGGATGATCAATCGTTGGCAGCCTGAAGCGTTCAGATTGCTCGCTGGCCTCCTTTGCTATTGACATCCAGCGCCTGAGTCTCTTTTCCTCTTTCTCCTGATCTGATCGCCTCTTTACTACCGAGTGCTCGGTGTAGATTGGAATTATTCTCTCGACACCCAGTTCGGTAAGCTTCTGAACGATCAAATCGAAGCGGTCGTTTCTAAGAATGGCACAGGCTATGGAAACGGATGGACTGTCTGATCTCTGCTCTTGCTCTACCTTGTCTATGCGGGCTGTTACCGACTCCCTATCCAGCTTCTCGATCGTGCAGGCATAGAGTTTTCCCTTGCCGTCGAGAATGTCTATTTCTGAGTTCCTGGAAAGTCTTAACACTTTCCTCAACTGATGAATCAGGTCTTTGTGCTCCAATTCCAGCGTCTCGCCTGTTTCCGGCTCTTTTCCTTCTTCGTTTATATCGACTATGAATCTGTACCTGCTCATCTTTCTTCGTATCTTACCTATATAGACTTTATCGATGATATAATCGGCGCTTGCTTCCGGGAGTTTGGTGTTTTCCTGTCTCTCTGAGAGTATCTGTCGGAAACTAACTGTGTTAACTGCTTCCTATTTTATAGCCCGGGTTTGACTTATGGTTATGGATCTCAAAGACTGGTTCTCAAACAGAAAGAAAAGGCGTGAGCGGGAAAACCTTGTTCCCAAACAGCCTCTTTCAAATGAGGAGTACTGCGCGCTCTGGAGTCATTGTTTTCAATGTCGTGAGATGCTTTACTCCAGGGACTTAAGAGAGAATCTTCATGTTTGTCCTAAGTGCCAGTATCATTTTCGCATCGGTGCCGAAGAGCGTATTGAGCAACTGGCCGACCCGGGTACTTTCGTAGAAATAGATCAAAAGATGGATTCTTCTGATCCTCTTGAGTTTGTCGACACCGATAGCTATCCGAAGCGTCAGAAGCAAGCCCAGAAGAAGTCCGGATTGCACGAAGCGATTGTCACCGGAACTTGCAAGATCAATGGTCATGGTGCCGCAGTTGGTGTCATGGATTTTGCTTTCTTCGGCGGTTCCATGGGGTCCGTCGTCGGCGAAAAAGTAACCCGAGTGATAGAGAAAGCTATCGAAGAGAACCTGCCTGTCATCATCGTTTCCAGCTCCGGTGGTGCTCGTATGCAGGAAGGAATTCTCAGTCTCATGCAGTTGGCTAAGACAAGTTCCGCTCTCAAGGATCTTGATGACGCCGGCCTTCTATATATAAGTATTCTTTCCGAGCCCACCTTTGGTGGAGTGACGGCAAGCTTTGCCATGCTCGGTGATATCATCATCGCCGAACTTGGTGCCCGGGTCGGCTTTGCCGGTCGCCGTGTGATCGAGCAGACTATCCGGCAGAAACTTCCTGCCGACTTCCAGACGGCAGAGTATTTGCTCAAGCATGGTCAGGTTGACATGGTTCTTGAACGTACTCGTCTGAAGGGAACCATCGCCAATTTGATTGAGTTCCACGCTCCGGCAAAAGAGTCCTCAAAAAAAGGAACCGGTTCTAGTTCCAACGGAAGGTCGAAAGTGGCTTCCCGTGCCAAGAAATAAGAGATAGAGGAAGTAGATAAATGGCTGATACTAAACCTATTCCCCTGGAGTTTGAAAAACCCCTTGAAGTTCTATCCGAGCAGATAACTCGCCTGGAGCAACAACTCGTTAGCCATCCTGAGCTGGAGACCGATATCGAGAAGCTGCAGGAACAGTATGCCAAGCTGAAGAAGTCACTTTATTCAAACCTAAAATCAATAGATCACCTGGCCATTGCCAGGCACCCGCAAAGACCTTATACAAGAGATTATCTTGAACGCTGGGATTCCGAATGGTTGGAATTGCACGGTGATAGAAAAGGAACTGATGATCCGGCCATGGTGTGCGGATTAGTGCGTCTCGATGATAACCATAGATGTCTCGTGGTTGGCACTCAGAAAGGGCGTGACCTGCGCACAAAACAAAAATGCAATTTCGGCATGCCGCAGCCCGAAGGTTACAGAAAAGCGTTGAGAGCTTTTCGCCACGCGAACAAATTCGGTATTCCTGTAGTCACTCTCATAGATACTCCAGGCGCCTACCCAGGTCTGGAAGCGGAGGCTCACAATCAAGCCCAGGCCATCGCTCTTAATCTTCTTGAGCTATCAGGATTGACAGTACCGGTGGTGTCTGTGGTGACCGGTGAGGGTGGCTCCGGCGGTGCCCTGGCCATCGGAGTTGCGAACAGGATTTTGATGCTTGAGCATTCAGTTTATTCCGTGATTTCACCGGAAGGCTGTGCTTCTATTCTCTGGCGGTCAGCGGAGAAGGTGCTGGAAGCCGCTGAGGCTATGCGCATTACAGCCAGAGAAATTCATCGTCTCGGCGTCATAGATGCTGTTATCGAAGAGCCTCTGGGTGGTGCCCATCGAGATCCGGATCTGGCCGCGGAACGCGTGAAAGAAGCCATCCTAAAAGAGCTTGATGTGCTCGGTTCTATGTCTAAAGAAGAGGTTCGAAAAGACAGACAGAACAAATACAGAGAGATAGGAGCCTTCGTCGAAGTTTAGCGCTTGCGACGTCTTCTTCTCTGGGAATTGTTTTCACTGCTGTCTTCTTTGTCGAGATCTTTGATTAGCTTTTTCGCCTCTTTATAGTAAGAGGAGTTTTTATCTACTTTGTTCAGGACATCCAGGGCTTCATCTTCCTGATTGTTTTTTGCGAAATACTTACCTTGATTGAGATAGGTCTCGTTTAGCTTATCTTCGCCCTTATCTCCTAGTTCGCCTTTCTTTTTCATCGCTTCCATGATGGCGATGGCGTCACTGAGCCGGCCTTCTTTCAGCGCGTCTTTGGCGGCATCTTTGGTTACCACTTCGGGCGTCTCTCCGCCTTTTGGAATCATCGAGCCGAAATCGATACCGAAGGAGTTGAGGGCGAAGCCCAGTACTGCTACTCCGATAGCTCCCAGAAGGAAAGGAAGAATACGTTGTAAAGCGGCTGCGATGGGAGAGCCATCCCTGCCTCTACTGAAATCTTTGCCCGATAGGCCGGTCTCTTTAATAGCAGCCTGGCGATCATGTTTTATCTGGGAGCGCATCGCCTGCACCTGGTCTTGTACGGAGGAGGCGCTGGTTGTTGAACCGGTATGCTCGTCGGGGTTGGGCGTTCTCGTTTGAAAATCTTCCAGGGCTCTGGAGGCCAGGTCCTTGTTGGACATATTTGGAATATTTACTTCGCCGGTGTTTGTTGCGTGCTGGGGTTTGAGTGAATCGTCCTGGGCCAGTGGGCCGGGCTCTACGTCCGGTTTGGTCATGGACTGGGTGGTCGGCCTGCGCAGGGGATCTGCCACCGGTTGCTTGACGGCTTCTTCCAGGGCTTCGGCAAACTCATCCATGGTCTGATAGCGTTGATCCGGGCTCTTGGCAAGGGCTTTATAAACCACCTCTTCCAGGGCGTCGGGGAAGCGAAGACCCGGTTTGACTTGATTGAGAGGTGTCGGCGGATCACTAAGGTGCATAGCCATAACCCGTACTAGCTCTTCGGAATGGAAAGGCACCTCTCCGGTCAGGGTTTCATAAATAACAACCGCCAGGGAGTAGATGTCGCTTCGATTGTCTACTTTCGAGCTGGTGCATTGTTCCGGGCTCATGTATGTCGGACTACCGCATACGGTTCCGGTTCTGGTGATCTTGGCCGCGTCTGATTCTTCAACGATTCGAGCGATACCGAAATCCACCATCATCGGGAAGAGCTTTTGACCGCTTCTCTCCACCAGGACAATATTTTCAGGTTTCACGTCCCGGTGGACAACCCCTTCTCGATGGGCTTCTCCCAGGGCCGAGGCCACCTGGGTGAAAATAGGAATCGCTTCCTTATATGGTAAGCGTTCTTCCTGGGCCAGTAGATCCGAGAGCGGAGTGCCGACCAGAAGGTCCATGGCAATATATGGTCTGTTCCCCTGGGGGATCACACCAAAATCGTAGATTGTGATTATGTTAGGGTGGCTCAGTCGGCTGGATGCTTTTGCTTCCTGGCGAAATCTTTTGATGAACTCTTCGTCGGAGACGAGATAGTCATGCAGGACTTTGATGGCTACTTCTCGTCCGATTAGTTCCTGAACAGCTTTATAAACAGTACCGGCGGAACCCTGCCCTATTACGGACTGGATTTTGTAGCGACCTTCCACCACTTCCCCGAGAAGTGGGTCGTCGCCGACTGTGACCATGGAAGATCCGTCCCGAGGGCATACTTCTTGGTCATCAGAGGTCTGAAAGTTACATACCAGACAAAGTTTCATTTAGGTGGAGCGATTTTCTAGTAACGATTCAGTAGGGGATTCCGTTCAGTAGTAAAGAGAAAAGAATTATCTCTTTATATTACTTTTAATTACCACCTCCTAGCAGGGACAAACCAGAATTACTTTTACCGCTTAATATCAACTTAGCTGATTCAAACGTATAAAAGCTGTTAACAGACGTCTTTTGAAAGCTTGAAAGAGCTAGATTTTAAAAGGTTGGCGTTGTTACTATCTTCTGGTTTATCAGCCTTCCAGGGCGCCAGAAGACCACTGGATAATTGTTACCTAAATGAGTGAAGTAGAAGAAAATCAGAGTACCGCTAAAGAGAAGAAGCCCGGCAAGATAGCTCTTTTGCTAATCTTTTTGACCATTTTCATAGATCTGGTCGGCTTTGGGCTGATAATTCCGGCTCTTCCCACCTATGCCCAGGAGCTAAAAGCCGATGAATCCACCATCGGTTATCTCATAGCCTCCTATTCGGGGATGCAGTTTCTGTTCATCCCTTTCTGGGGGCGTCTCTCCGACCGGGTTGGTCGAAAGAAAATCCTTCTGGTCAGCCTTGCCGCATCTTTCATCGGCTACTTGATCTGGGGGCTGGCGGACTCTATCTGGCTTCTCTTTCTGTCTCGTATGGTTGCCGGGTTCGGCAATGCCAACATCGCCGTTGCCCAGGCTTATATCTCTGATGTCACCAGTCTGGAAGATAGAGCAAAAGGGATGGGCCTGGTCGGTGCTGCTTTCGGATTGGGTTTTGTGATCGGACCGGCCATTGGCGCCGGCGCCAGCGCTATGGGTCTAGGCCTTGCCGCCCTGGGATTTATTGCCGCCGCATTCAGTCTAATCGACCTGATTTTGACAAGCATTTTTCTTCCGGAGCCGGAAAATCGATCGGATGCGGGTAAGCAGCGATACGGAATGGGCGCTTCTTTCTATATGAATACTCTGAAAGATGAAAAGCTGCGTGTATCTTTTCTGATCTTCCTGGTATCAACTTTTGCTTTTGCCAATATGGAAGCCACAATTATCTTGCTTACTAATCAACAGTTTGGTTTTGACAATATGCAGAACATGGTTATGTTTCTCTATATTGGGATCTTGATGGTCATTGTTCAGGGACGTTTGATCCATGGTCTGAATAAAAAGTTCGGGGAGAAGAAGCTTATATTAAGCGGATGTCTTCTTATCGCTGTCGGCCTGTTGCTTATCCCAATGACAGCAAATGTGGTGGTACTATATATAGCCCTGGGAATTCTGGCGTTTGGATCCGGCATCAATACTCCGGCCAATCAAAGCATCCTTTCGAAGCTTGCCCCCCAAGAGTCTGTGGGTGGCGTGATGGGGGTTGGGCAGTCCCTTTCGACCATGGGACGAATTCTGGGACCTGCCGTGGGAGGTCTGGCATTTCAACATTTAGGTGCCACCAGTCCCTATATCATCGGTGCGTCTACCATGGTCCTGGCCGTGGTACTCAGTTTGTTACTGCCGGAGGTATCATCCGGAGAGACTGAGAAGCAGGAGAGTCAGACTGCGTGATGGATTGCTGGACTTTTTGAATTTTTATGTGTTAAGATTAATAGTAATTCAAAAAGAAGTAGTAATAACAAATACAACTAAATAGATTGAGGTGTAGAAACCCTATGGCATTGAAACGTGAAAAGAAAATGCCTGTTCCTAAGCAAGTTCAGAAGCGGTACAAGCAAGAGCTGAACAAGTACAGAAAACAGATAAAGAAAAACGAAGATATTCAGAAGGACAAAGTCAAAGCAGCATAGCCCCTTATTTATTGTGATACAACAATAGGACTATGGCGTCCGACAGAGAAGATAATCCTACAGAGACTGTGACATCCAAGCGCCCATTTGGTGTGGATAATGTCAGTAGGTTCAGGCAGCCCCGCTCCTTAGAGCTTACTTTGGCACCTTATCAGGTGGCATCGGCAAGAGCATATACTCAGATGCTCGCTGATAGCGATCAGATTGAAGGGGATGTGGCAGACCTGGTTCTCCGCTCTATCACAGAGTTGGAAGAGAAGCTTCGCGCCGGGGAATCTTTCCTGGAGGAAGATGATCTGGATATTTACTCCGGCCTTGAACGAAAGCTTGATGAAATGGTCGGATCGTCCTCCAACATTCTGCGCATGGGCCTGTCTCCCAACGATCACATAGCCTGTGATATCCGTCTATGGTTGCGGGATGAGTGCCTTGCTTCCATGCATCTTTTGTTGGACTTAAGACGCGTATTGCTTGAACTGGCCGGCAACCATATCGAAGTGGTGATGCCCGGCTATTCTCATATGCAGCCGGCAACGCCAGAGTTGCTTTCCCACTGGTGGTTGGCAAGTGCCAGCCGTTTCTGCAGGGATTTTTCTCGCCTCAAGGATGTGCTTAAGCGAATCAACCTCTGTCCCATGGGCGCCGGTGCCTTTGCCGGATCCCATCAGCCGATCGACCGGATGAAACTGGCGGAGCTTCTAAGATTTGACGGAGTAATCGAAAACAGTCTTGATGCCGTCAGTGATCGTGACTCGGTTGTAGAGTTAACCGCCTGCGCTTCAATAATCTCCCTCCACATATCCCAATTGGCTTCGGAACTCCTTGTCTGGGCTACCCAGGAATTCGGTTATGTGCGTTTGCCCAGGGCATTCACATACAGAAGCAGGAACTTCCCCCAGAAGAGAAATCCCGAGCCCCTGGAAGTTCTGCGCTCTAGATGCTCTCAGATTAACGGCCGGCTAAGCCAGTTCAATCAGGAGCTGAAGGGGATTCCGGTGAGTTACAGTCATGATTTGCAGGAGTCTCTACCGGGTCTTCTAGAAGTTCTTTCAAACCTGCGCTTTATTCTTGAGCTTTGCGCCGTGGTACTACCGGCGATGATATTTGATACCGCCAAAATGGAAGAGAGAGCCAGCGTGGATCTTGCCAATGCCGGCAACGTCATGGACTATCTCCTGGAGAGAAGTTTTGAACCGGACAAGGCTGCCAAGATAGTGGAAGGACTTTTGAAGTACTGCCAGCAGCGCTCCAAACATTTCATAGACCTGACGCGGGGAGAATGGCAGGAATTTTCTCCGGCTTTCGACGATGAAATCTATAGATATATCACTGCCAGCACCGCGACTGAGACCAAGGGGACCCTGGGTGGAACAGCCCACGTGCAAGTTGAAGCTGCCCTCAAAAGATATGTGGTCGAGTGGCGGGAAGATGAAACCTGGATGCAACAAGCTTCGGACAAAATCTTAAACAACCCTTTGGATGATAAGCATTCCGGGCATTAATCTGAGACCATAGGTAGGAATGTTAGAGACACAATCATCTCTCAAAGCACTGACTTTGAGGGTGGCGGAGGATTTCAGACGCATGAAAGCAATGGTATTGGCGGCAGGGGTAGGTTCCAGATTAGATCCACTGACAACAGTATTGCCGAAGCCCCTTGTACCGGTTGCCAATAGTCCAGTTATGGAGCACATTGTCCGTTTGCTTTCCGTGCATGGGTTTACCGACATAGTAGCCAACTTGCATTACCTGCCTGACTCCATCCGCAATTATTTCGGAAATGGCAGCCGTCTGGGAGTAAATCTGACTTTCAAGTATGAAGAGGAACTATCCGGAGACGCAGGTGGCGTGAGAGCCTGCAAAGATTTCTTCGGCAATGAGACTTTTGTTGTGATGATGGGCGATCTGGTTACCGATGCCGATATTTCCAGGATTGTGATGGAGCACAAACGCAAGAAAGCGATTGCTACCATCGCCATAAAGCAGGTGGAAGATGTGGAGCATTTCGGTGTGGTCGTTCAGAATGAAGAGGGCTATATCACCGGATTTCAGGAAAAGCCGAAAAGGGAAGAAGCAAAGTCGAATAGAGCTTCTGCCGGAATCTATGTACTTGAGCCTAAAGTCTTTGATCATATGCCAGAGACTGGCAGCTACGGATTCGGTAGACAGTTATTCCCCACCCTGGTTGAAAAAGGTTTGCCTGTTCTTGGTTGCGAGATCGGCTCCTACTGGTCCGATGTCGGTACTATCAAGCAGTATAGAGAGACTAATTTTGACGTGATCAGGGGTATGCTGAACATCCCTGTTCCAGGTTTGAAAGAGATGGTTGATGGACAGGTTCGTTACCTTGAAGCCGGCGCATCAGTCAATTCCGGTTCCGTAATGCATGGACCGGCAATGCTGGGAGCAAATTCAAAAGTTCTCTCCGGTTGCAGCCTTCATGGCTCCATCGTCATTGGAAACAATGTCACCGTGGAAGATGGCGCCTACCTTGAGAATGTTGTGATCTGCGACGGCGCTAGAGTGGCTCGGGGAGCTAGATTGAAAGACACCATTGTTGGACCGGACTATGTTGTCCCGGCTGACAGTTCTCACGAAGATGCAACCCTGATTGCTGATAGAAAGCCTCAGACAGCAGGATTTACTTCATCTGTTTAATGGATCAAAAGCTATTTGGCGGCGGCAGTGGGCTGCGTGCTTGTTTGCGCTGCTTTCCAGATCTCCATCCAGAGCCAGTAGTGGAAGGGATTGATGTTATCAACTTCCTCCGCATCCTTAGGCTCCAGCAACGCCAGCCAGGTATGAGGATTTGGAAAGCGCTTAGCGAGGCTGTAGCAGTCTGCCATCCACAAAATTTGATCGGTTGTATCGTTGGTGGCCATTATTCTGTCCTCACAATTTAGGCAACTGAGCTGCCTTATTAGAAGCGTTGTTTTGCTCCCTCAACACTTGTAATACCCAAATTGGAAGAAGGCGAAACCGGGACTATATGTAGGTACACTACAAAATAATCCCCTGCTCACTCGATAGAGTTATTTTAGCCTGGAGGCCAATCCAGAGGACGGCCACCAAGTATATGGATATGCAAATGGAATACGGTCTGGCCGCCGTGGTCGCCGGTGTTTACCACGAGTCTGAAACCTTCTTCCAGCTTCTCTTCTTCCGCTACCCTGGTGGCGGCCCTGAATAGGCTGCCCAGTTCACCGGCGTCCTTGCATTCCTTTACATTGGCCACGTGCTTTTTAGGGATCACCAGAATATGGCTGGGGGCCTGGGGGTTAATGTCACGGAAAGCCAGCCAATCAGAATCTTGGGAAACTATATCGGCGGGTATTTCGGATCGAACAATCTTGCGAGCGCGTTCCAAGATCGTGGGATGATCGCACAGCAACGCCGGCGTCGAAGCGAGATACTCTTTCCGCTCTTCGTC
>JAUIJG010000560.1 GCA_030431355.1 bacterium | reverse complement strand
GTGTTGATTTCAAACTCGGGTACAGTTATCTCTGTGGGTTTTCTTCCTGAATATGCCAGGATCTTCTTGCTGCCGGATAAATCTCACCACGCTTGACTCTAATTGTCTTCAGGGTATTGGCTCTAGATATAAGCAGGTCTACTGTCGAACCCTTGGGTCCTATGATAAGTTTGGCAATGGTTCGAGTTGGAAAGCCCTCCACTGAAACACCATTTACCTTCAGTATTTTATCTCCACTCTGAATTCCAGCTTCTTGCGCTGGGCTCTTGTCGAAAACTATAGTCACAATTTGATGGCTACATTTTAGCATCGGCTTCAGTTTACGGGGAGAGTTGCTTGGAAGGTACGTATAGTCCTAGTGGTTTATTCGAGCCGTAAGATTCTCCAGGGATGTATATTCCATATTCAGGTTCTGAAGCTGATGGTTTGGTGGGCCCGGAGGGACCGCTTGGACCACTGGGACCACCAGGTCCGGAGGGACCACCTGGCCCGCTTGGACCTCCGGGCCCTGCTGGACCGTAAGGGCCGCTAGGGTCACCCGGTCCTCTAGCCGTTGCAGGATATGGTGGGCCTGGAGCATAAGTTCCTTGGTACCAGATAAATCCTAGAATGGCTACAGCCAGCACCATTATTGATGCCATCGAACAAAATGAGCTATTTGTTTCAGGGTTCATCTTCCCCAAGGTAGGAGTCCTCTTAGATGTAGGGCGTGTGACCGAAGAGTGCCATGAAACTTATCAAAAATGCGTTCAGCTGTGTTGAAAACTTCTATGAGAAGACTCATTCAGGCGGGAATTGAAATACTCCGGCAACTTCCTTTTAAAGACGATTATCTGAGCACCATCATACCTGCTAGTTACGTTTCCCCTGGGCGGCCGGAAATTCCTGCCTGCCTCTAGTGCATATTCTACTTTTATCTCTTCAAACATTTCAGGCTTTGCCTCTTCATCAAAAGCAAACAGCATTGATATTGAAAGGTACTTTAAGGCTTCGAGGGAATAGTCATTAACTGTTTTTGTTGTGATAGTTGGTTCTCTGGCAAATAGAACTGTTTCGGTATTCGCAGGAATGCAAGCAAGAGTTTCTGATACACTCATTGGTTTAGCTAATGATGCAGTAGGTCTTAGCGCGATGATTACGAGCGCCAAGAGCAATAGAATCCGTTTCATTCACCCCTCACTAATTGCATTTAGCTAATCCGACCAGGATAAGTCTTTTGCTGGCAATCTAGAGGTGTCTAAATACACTTTGCCAACTGTTGGGTCTTTGCTTTTCTATCTTCCTTCTTTTAAGTAATAAGGGGTAGAATAGGAAGGGTTTTTGAATAACTTCAACTTAGCGCAAATAAAAAGTGCAGAAGTTTGTTGGAGTTTGATTGTTGTCTACTAGCATCTAAGAGTGTTGTTGAAATTGGAATTGCGTCCACATGCCTGAAGAGAGGATCAATAAGGGAGTCACTCTGGTAATAAACATGATACTGCTAACGGCACTAGTCGTCCTGCAGATAGTTCTATTTGTTTATCCATGCCAGCAGTTCGAAAAGGAAAGCTCCGCAACCTACTCTGTCAAAGAGTTGAGGTCCAATTTTTACGACCACTCAAGGGGCATGGATGAAGGTGAATTTGCCAGATATCTTGATGCCGCTGAAAGAGATGCGAACAGCCCGGAAGCGGAGTTCTTGAAGCAGCGTTTTGTGCTGCGCCAAAAAGAGTTGAAGAGGGATTTTGAAGCCTGGAGAAGTTCCACGCTGTTATATCTTGCCATTGCGGTGATATTTCAATTAGCAGGAACCTGGTTGATTTTTCGACCCAGCAAGTCTTGGCTGCGATATTTTTTCAAGGTCGGCGGTTTTCTAACGATTTCAACTCTGTCCATTGCGTTTTGGACGATTTTTCCACTACTAGTCCAGGCGCTCTCTATCTGGTCAACCATCAGCAAGGGGCAAGGAGGCCAGCTTTAGTGGACTCCGCCACAAAAGGGGGCGGAAGCCAAACCGGCGCCAGGCTCATGCCCAATCGAGGGCGGATTAGATACAAATACTTTATAGGAATAGGATTCCACACAATTTCCTCACAATCCGAACGCAGAATTAGCTTGTAATTCTCTTGATTGCAGCCATGGGTTGCCGGAACAATGAAACAAGCTCTAGTAATCGAAAAGTCCAGCCTGACAAAAGTTAAGCGGCTAATTATTTTAGCCCTGGTGATTTTTGCCCTCATCGCAGGAGCCAGCTCCTCGCGGGCGCAAGAGAACCCTGCCAAAAGAGAATTATTGCTGCAAAGGCAATCTCTGTACGCTGCCATGGTTGGCGTAAGAAACCAGATAATCAGCCTCGAAGGCGAGTATCAGAAGATTTTGATGGGTCTTGCCGACATCGACCGCTCGCTGAGTAAAATCGATAGCCAACGCTAAAGCGCCCAGGAATTAAATTATCCCGAATCAGGTAGACGAGCGGCAGGAAGCGTTCTTCTCTCCAAATAAGACTGGCGGATTTGATGCCGTCTGGTATCATCATCGATACGGTCGTTGGAGGGGGAATGGTGACGGTTCGGGTAAAGGTCAATGGGTAAGAGAAACTTCCTGGTGGAAGGAGTCTCCGGAACCGGCAAGAGTTCGGTTTGCCGGGAGCTTCGCCGCCGTGGCTTCGCTGCCGTAGATGGTGACAGAGAGCTGGCGTATCAGGGCGACCCGACCACCGGA